>JBAVCA010000297.1:0-22778 GCA_049586475.1 Nocardioides sp. | reverse complement strand
AGCCCGGTGAGGCCGCCCAGGGCCTGCGCCGCCTCGGCCACCGGGCCGGCCAGGTCGCCGGTGACGTCGACGACCTGCCCGGAGGCACCGATCTCAGCGGCGACGGCGAGCGTGGCGTCGGCGAGGTCCCAGATCGCAACGCGCGCGCCGCGCTCGAGGAGAAGCTCCGCACTGGCCCGGCCGATGCCGGAGGCGCCACCGGTGACGACGATCTTGCTACCGATGAGCGATCCGTCGAGGGTCCGGCTGGTGGAGCTCATGGGATCAACATCGCTTTCATGCAGTCGGCGGAGCGCGAGGCGACGGCGGCGTAGGCCGTGCCCGCCTCGTCGAGCGCATAGGTGTGGGTGAAGATCCCGGCGGTGTCGAGGCGGCCGTCGGCGAGCAGCGGGAGCAGCTCCCCCCAGGTGCGGTGCACGGGAGCGGTCGTCATCCGCAAGGTGATCGAGCGGAAGGTCCCCATCAGCAGCGCCAACGGGTAGGGATCCAGGTCGTGGATGCCGACCACGGAGATCGTTCCGGTCGAGCGCACGGCCGCGAAGGCGGTGTCGAGCGTGGTGTCCAGGCCGACGGCGTCGATCACCGCCGCGGCGCCGCGGCCTCCGGTGGCCTCGAGCACCGCCGCCACCACGTCGTCCGGCAACGCCGTCGCACCGGCCGCGACGGCTTGCTCGACCCGGCCGACGACCGGGTCGTAAGCGAGCACCCGAGCTCCGAGGGCGAGAGCACAGCGCACGGCGCACTGGCCGACGGCACCGAGGCCCAGCACCACGACGGTCTCGCCGGGCGCGAAGTCCGCCCGGGTCGCGGCCGCCCAGCCGGTGCCGAGGTTGTCGGTGAGCAACAGGGCAGCCTCGTCGCTGACTCCGTCGGGGATCGCCAGCAAGTTGTAGTCGGCCGCCGGCACGGCGAGCAGGTCGCTCTGCGCTCCGCCGAGCTCGCCGGAGCCGAACACCCGAGCGCCGAGGAGGCAGGCGACCGGATCGAGCGTCGCGCAGCCCTCGCACGCGCCGCACCCAGCGACCGACGCCACCAGCACTCGGTCGCCCACGGCGTGGCGCGACACCTCGGCACCCACCTCGCTGACGGTGCCGATCGCTTCGTGGCCGACGGCGATCGGGTACAGCGGCAGGTCGCCGTCGTAGAAGTGCAGGTCGGACCCGCAGATCGCCGTCGCCTCTACCTTCACCAGCGCCCCGGTCGGCCCTGGCAGAACAGCGTCCGGCACCTCGTCGACGGAGATCTGACCGGGCGCGTGCGCAGTGACGGCTCTCACGCTGGCACCGTAGAGCCAGTAGACACTTCGACACAAGTGTGTACTTTGATCACCGTGCCCGAACCTGCGGAGCTCGTGAAGGCCCCGGAGACCGCGTCGGTCGACCGGTCGGCTCGCGACCGGATCCTCGACGCGGCCGAGTCGTGCCTCAGGCGGGACGGCATCCGGCGGACGACGGCAGCGGGCGTGGCCGCGGAGGCGGGCATCTCTCGCGCCTGGCTCTACCGACACTTCCCCGACAAGGCGACCCTGCTCTCAGCTGCTCTCATCCGTCGTGACGAAAAGTTCTGGGCTCAGGCCAAGCACGAGGTCGACCGGGCCCCCGGGCTCGCTGAGCAGGTGGCCGCCGCGGTCGTGCTGTGTCGCGCCGCGCCGCTCGGCCCGCTCGCCACCGACCTCCGCGAGCGCGAGCCCGAGGCGTTCGGAGCTGTGATCGGCACCTTCGTCGACGACCTGATCCCCGGGATGGCGTGGTTCTGGCGGGCGCAGCTCGAGGCCGGGGTGGCCGCCGGTGAGCTCCGCGCCGATCTGGACGTCGACGACGCGGCGGAGTGGGTGATGCGGATCGTCGTCTCGCTCGTCAGCGTGCCGGGTGGGGCGGTCGACATCGACGACGCGGCAAGCATCACGCAGTACCTCTCGACGTTCCTGATGCCGGCCCTCGCCACTGCTGGGTGAGGTGCGAAGGCAACAGCCCGCGCAACCGGCCCGGGCACCTCCACCGCGGCTCGGACCGAGCTACTGGTTCAGCAGGCTCTGGAACGAGGGCGAGGCCCAGCCGGCGGCCTGCCCCTGACCTACGCCGGGCAGGTTGCGGCCGCCGTAGACCACGCCGCCCTCGCCATCGTCGTAGGTCAGCCAGGTCTCGTTGGGCTGCGCGCCACGGCCGGGCTTGGAGTAGTCGCAGACCCCGAAGGGGAAAGTCGCCTGCATCGACCTCCACTGCGCGTCGGTGAGCGGCAGCAGGAGGAAGTCGTAGTCGGCACGACGGATCGGACGCAGCTGGCACGCCACCCGGTCGTTGAACTTGTCGTCTCCGGCCTGTTCGCGAGGAGTGCTCAGGTGCAGCTGGAGGGATGGCGGCAGCACACACTTCTTCTCACCGTCACGCCCACCGGGCAGCTCGAGCACGCCGGGCACGTTGGAGCAGCGATCGGTCACGTCGGCCGGTCGGTTGGCGGCGATCTTGCGCGCCAGACCACCCTGGGACCGGTCCCTCTCGACGGCAGCAAGCCATCGGTCCATCGCCTCGAGGGACTCCACTGCCCAGCCCGGGTCTCCGATGAGCGGGGCTGCGCCGAACCACATCACACGGTTGGGGGTGCTGCCGCCCTGCGCTCGTGCCATCCGGTCTTCCACCCAGAAGGCGTGCGCGTAGTCGTGGGCGATGCCCGGGTCGGGGCCGCCGAAGTTGATGATCGCCACACGGTCCATGTGCTCGCCCTCGTTGATGAGGCCGGTGCGGTAGGCGCGACCGATCGACTCGATGTCGCCGATGGTGCGCTCGGGGATGTTCTCCAGGTCGACGTCGAGACCGCCGAGCTTGGCGTTGAGGTCGACGAACTGCTGGGTGCTGATCTCACCGCGGCGCAGCGGCTCGAGCCCGTACTGGATACCGACATTGGCGATCGGTAGACCGGCGAATCCCTGCCCGATCTTCTTCTCCTGCTCACCCCACGCCGACTCCGGCCGCGGGCCGATCAGGTTCTTCATGATGTCGAGTGCCGAGCAACGGACCCCACCAGGATTGGTCTCCGAGTCGTAGCGGGTGTTGCGGTTGCCCGGCACCGTGTCGACCGATCCGGAGCAGTCGTTCTCCGGGTTGAGAGCGGACTTGAACAGCAGCTCATCGGCAGCGATCGCGTTGACCATCGAGATGTGGCCCTCGACGGAGGCGATCTGGGTCGGTGACCACACGACTCCGGGCCCCCACAGGCTCGGGTCCTCGAAGTAGCGCCGCATCAGGTGGTAGTCGGCGAACTGCGCCCCGGGGGAGATCACGTCGGGGTAGGTGCACGTCGTCAGCAGCCCCTGGTAGATCCCGGGGTAGGCGTTGGCGATGGTGTTCTGCGCGATAGCGCCGCCGGAGCAACCGGTGCCGATCGTGTAGCGGATAGTGCCGTACTCCTCGACGAAACGCTCCTTGGCCATCAGGAGCGACTCCGCCTCGGTGGCGACATTGCAGTTGTGCCCGGTGTTGTTGAGCGCGGTCGACAGCACCGCGAAGCCGAGACCGAGCGCGACGACGTACGACTGCTCGTAGCCGGGGATCTCGGGGATCGTGCCGGCGTAGTCCTCGAGCGGCGGGGTGCCTGGTGCGTACGACGCTCCGCAGTTGCCGCCGTGCGGAATGAGCACCTTGTGGTTGAACTGGGGCTGGGACTGGTACGCCGTCCACGGCTTGCCTGGCTGCCACAGGGCCAGGATCGTGTAGCGGTCCCGGGCCTGGAAGCCGTCCTCACGACGCACGATGAACGGCACCGTCTCGCCGGTGTCGCTGGTGGTGCTGGCGACGTCCGACGGAGGGTTCTCGGGGTCGTAGGGCTTCAGCCCCGGCTCGAGAGGGTTGCTGGACTTGTAGAGGAAGGAGTACCTGGCGGGCTGGTTGCACTGCTCGTCGACCGCGGTGCTCTGGCAGGCGTACGGCCTGTGCTGCGGGCCGGAGAAGATCGGCCCGCCGTTCGGGTGGTTGGTGAGGACCAGGCGCCCGGTCAACCTTGTCGCGGAGGTTTCGCCGGCGGACGACCTCCCGGATTTCTTGTGACGACCGGTCACCTCGACGAGGTTGCGACCCAGCCGCAACCCGCTCAGCACCGTCTCGAAACGTCCGCCGGGCCGCACCGCGAACTGCTCAGTGACGTCAGCGCCGTTGAGGGTCACCGTGACCCGGGAGAGCTTGAGGCCCTTGACCTTTGCGATCGCGACCCGGGCGTTGCCGTCCGAGACCAGGTCGGGACGGTTGGAGATCGAGAGCACCGGGATCGTGTGCTTCTTCGAGGGTGCGCGCGACGGAGCCGAGGCGTGGGCAACCGAGCGGGGCGCTGCACTCAGGCCGGAGACCGACTCACCCAGGGCGCTCGTCGAGGCGCGCTGCGGGGCTGCCGGGGTGGCGCCGGTGGGGGCTGCTCCCAGCGGCACGAGCAGGGCCAGTGCGCAGAGCCCAGCGAGCAACGACACGGTTCGGTGGTGCGGCATACAGCTTCTCCTGGCCCCGGGCACCGCGATTGGCGCCCATCCCCCTCCCAACGAGGCTGGGCCGCAGGAGTCACGGTCGGCCTTGACGGCGCATCCGCCGCCGCCACCCCGCGGAATCTCGGCGATGACAAGCGCCACGCGCGGTGTCATGCTGCAGGGACCAGCGCGCCCACCGTGGGCAATTCGCCGGGCCAGGGGTTGCCGTGAGGGACACCAGCGAGCTCGTCTCGCTCGAGCGGGAGTGCTTCGTCGCCTGCTACCGCGCGCTGGCCGAGGCCTCCCCCCAGGGAGCGGTTCTGGACGGGCCCGGGACATTCGCGTTCGTGACGAAGATGCCGCTGCCGATGTTCAACGGCTGCGTCGTCACCGAACCGGAACGAGCACCTGGCCTCGATGAGGCACTGACCTGGCTGGTCGGGAGCGAGGTGCCATTCACGCTCTGGGTGCCCGCGCCTGTTCCCGCCGAGATCGAAGCCGTGGCCGCACAGCACGGGCTCACCCCTGAGCCGGACCCCCTGCCCGGCATGGTGCTGAGCCCGGTCCCCTCAAGCCCGGCACTGCCCCGCGGTCTCGTCATCGAGCGCGTCGACAGCAGTCGGACCCACGACTTCGCACGCGTCGTGGTCAGCCTCGGACTGGGCGAGGAGTCGGCAGAGCGGCTCACGTCGCCGTCCTTCGTCGACCGTGCCGACCTGGACCTCTTCATCGGCTACCTCGACGGCGTCCCGGTCAGCACCTCGGTGGCCGTGAGCAGTGCCGGCGCCGGAGCGATCGTCAACGTGCTCACCCTGGAGGAGGCACGCGGCCAGGGCATCGGGACCGCTTTGACGTGGGCCGCCGCTCGCGCAGGCGTTGCCCGCGGCCACGACACCTTGGCGCTCCAGGCGTCACCGATGGGACTACCGGTGTACCTCGCGATGGGATTCGAGACCGTCGTGGAGTACGTCGAGTACACCTGACCCCGGCAGCTGAGTATCCGACCGACTCGGGCACACGACGAGCGAGCACGATGCCGTCACGGAGACTTCCCTTGCCGCTCCTCCTCCAGCCGCCCCAGCAGTCACCCTCTGGCAGTCCCCGCGCTGGCTCTGCGATCCCGAGCACCGCGCGCCGCGCTCGGCCGATTTGCTGTCAGCAGTTCCCCAGCGCCGCTGATGTCGCTCTGGCATGATTTTCACTCACCGTGAGAGTTAGGCACCGAGTACCTGAGGACGTCTTCATGCGCAATCGTCTTGTCACTTCTCTCACCGCTGTTCTGACGTCTGTCTTGGTGCTACAAACCAGCCCCGTGCAGGCCGCTGGCGCGCTCGACAAGATCGACAGCAGCATTGACGAGCTGACCGACAAGGACAGAGGGAAGCGCGGCCTTGTTGCGGTGGACTACGACGCGTGCCTGGACGGATTCGCAGAGAAGCAGGCCAGGCGTCAGGCTCGGCAGAAGCGCATGTTTCACCAGGACGTCATGCTCGTCTTGACGACTTGCGACCTGAGCTCGGTGGGCGAGAACGTAGCCTACGGATACACCACCGCAGCCAGCGTGCAGCGTGGCTGGATGAACTCTCCTGCTCACCGCGCAAACATCCTGGCCCCGGACTTCGACACGATCGGGGTGGGCGTTGCCAGGTCCTCTACCGGAACGTTGTATTACGCCGTGGTCTTCGGCGGTCGTTGACGATCGCGCACCCGTCCGGCAACAGACGCGCGTTCGGGGACGCGATTGCTGCGCCACTGGAGACACGGGTCACGATCCTGATCTGGAGCGGTCGCGCCGCAAGCCGCTACTGAGCTCGGCAACCCGTCCACTCCCCAGGCGAAGCTGCCACCGCCAGGGCTCTCCCCGTGCCCGACCAGCCACCCCGCTAGGCGCCAAGGGGCTACTGTCGGGACCTGGAGCCATTCAGGCTTCCTCTCAGAGAGATACCCCTTGAGCGACAAGTCGCCGCGCCAGAGCAAGAGCCAGAAGACCACCAAGTCGATCAAGGAGAAGCGCGCCGACAAGCGCGACAAAGCCGCCGGAGGCTCGCTCTCGGACCCGGCCGGCTCCTCGAAGAAGAAGTGACGCTGCTGACGCTGGGCGTCATCGGGTCGTCTGCCAAGGAGAACGAGCATCGCCTGCCGCTGCACCCCGAGCACCTTCCCCACCTCGACGCCGACCTGCGCGCGCAGATCACGCTCGAGCACGGGTACGGCGCCAAGTTCGGTGTCAGCGACTCCGCCCTGTCCGAGCACGTGGGTGGGTTCGCCTCCCGCGCCGAGCTCCTGGCGGAGTCCGACGTCGTGCTGCTTCCCAAGCCGCAGCACTCCGATGTCGCCGCTCTCAGCCCCGGCCAGGTCTTGTGGGGCTGGCCGCACTGCGTGCAGGACACCGAGCTGACCCAGCTAGCCATCGACCAGCAGCTGACGCTGATCGCCTTCGAGGCGATGAACCACTGGACCCTTGACGGGTATGTCGGCCTGCATGTCTTCCACAAGAACAACGAGCTGGCCGGCTACTGCTCGGTGCTTCACGCCCTCGAGCTGGCCGGTCTCACCGGCGACTTCGGCCGTCGCCTGAGTGCCGTGGTGATCGGCTTCGGCGCCACTGCGCGCGGCGCGGTGACCGCCCTCAACGCGCACGGCGTGCACGAGGTCGCGGTACTCACCAATCGTGGCGTGGCTGCGGTGGGCTCACCGATCCACTCGGTTCGCATCCGCCAGTTCGACCACGAGCCGGATGGCGAGCACCTGAGCCACGTCATCACTGAGCGCGGTCGCGAACCCTTGCCCGCTTACCTCGCCGAGAACGACATCGTCATCAACTGCACCCTGCAGGACCCGGCTCGCCCGCTGACCTATCTCAAGACCGAGGACCTGGCGGCGTTCCGCCCGGGCAGCGTCATCGTCGACGTGTCCTGCGACCTCGCGATGGGGTTCACCTGGGCCCGCCCGACGAGTTTCGACGAGCCGACCTTCATCGTGGGCGACAACATCTTGTACTACGCGGTCGACCACACACCGTCGTACCTGTGGAACTCTGCGACCTGGGAGAACAGCAACGCTCTGATCCCTTTCCTCCGACCGGTGCTGCAGGGAGGCGCCGCGTGGGACCAGAGCGAGACGTTGAGCAGGGCGATCGAGATCCGCGACGGCGCCGTGGTCAACCCAGCGATCCTCGCCTTCCAGGGGCGCTCGGCGCAGGCGCCCTACGCTGTGGTGTGAGCGCGTGACCTGACACGCAGTCCGCAGACAGGGGTAGGACATGGTGGCCAGCAGAGCCGCACGCGAGCGCAAGGCCGCTACCGAGGCCGGGCCGCTGGCGCTGGTGAAGATCGACCTGGACGCCCAGGGTGGGTTCGCCTACAAGATCAGCTGTACGTCGTGCACGGCCAAGGGTCAGCGCGCCTGGTCGGCGTACCGCCCAGGTGCCGACAACGGCTACCTGGCGGCCATGGACCGCTGGACCTTCCACCTGCACGAGCAGCACCGTGACTCTGAGGCGCCCTGCCTGGCCTACCTCCCCGCTGCCCAGCAGCGGGTGCACGAACGACGCCTCCAGCAGGATTCCCAGCAGGAGTCCCGGCCCTAGTCCGTCGACCGGCCGTCCGCATCGGGCAGCTCCGCCCACAACCGGAGCACCTCCGCCTCGAGCACCAGCACCCGAGAGATCCCGGCCAGGTTGAGACCCTCAGCGAGCAGCTCTCGCACCCGGTGCAGCTGGTCGAGGTCGGCCTGGCTGTACAGCCGGGTGCCGCCTGGTGTCCGAGCTGGCGAGACGAGGCCGTGGCGCTCGTAGACGCGCAGGTTCTGTACCCGCATCGAGACCAGGTCGGCAGCCACCGAGATGGCGTACACGCCCTGCTGATCATGAGACATGCCCACCTCCTGAAAATCTTGTGCGTGGGGACTTGCTTCAGCGTATCGCTTTTGGTTATAAAAAACCTGTACCCGCTGATATAGATCCGTCGGCGTGGTCACATCCCCTCTTCCATCGACGATCAGACCAGGAGGACATCATGCTGATCCGTAACTCCGACCCGTTCCGCGACCTCGACCGGCTCGCCCAGCAGCTGCTCGGCACGACCGACCGACCGGCCACGATGCCGATGGACGCGTGGCGCGAAGGCGAGCAGTTCGTCATCGAGTTCGATCTTCCCGGGGTCGGGAAGGAAACCATCGACCTCGACGTCGAGCGCAATGTGCTGACCGTGCGGGCCGAGCGACTGGCCCGCAACGGCGACTGGCAGATGCTGGCCAGCGAGCGGCCGCGCGGTTCATTCACTCGGCAGCTCGTGCTCGGCGACAACCTCGACCTCGAGAAGATCGAGGCCTCGTACGACGCCGGCGTCCTGCGGCTCGTCGTTCCGGTCGCCGAGCGGGCCAAGCCGCGCAAGATCACGATCGACGGCCCCGTCGGCAGCAAGGACGATCGGCGAGAGCTCACCAGCTGAGCCCGATCCGCAGCGGCACCTAGCGTGGGCGATCATGGCGCCGTGATCGACTTCCACGTGACCCGCACGAGCTCCGCCACCCCCGAGGCCGTGTTCGACAGACTGACCGACCATGCGTCCTACCAGGACATGACGCCGTTACGCACGAGCGTCCTCGAGCGCCCGGGCGACACCGACCAGAACGGCGTCGGCGCCCGGCGGCGCATCGGCATCGTCGGCCCGACCCAGGTCGAGGAGGTGACGGAGTTCGTGCGGCCGAGCCGCTTCGCCTACCGACTGGTCAGCGGCTTGCCGGTTCGCGACCACGTCGGCACCGTCGAGCTGAGCTCGGTGCCCGAAGGCACCCGGATCCACTATCGCGTGCAGTCGACGCCGATCGTGCCCGGATCGGGCCTCATCCTCGGCCCCGTCCTCAAGAAGGCCATCGGGGGGCTCCTCGACGGCGTGATCGCCAGCGCGGAGAGCCGCTGACGACCGCCTGCTCAGACTCGGCCCAGCCACCAGCCCGGTGCCGTGGCCGGCTGATCTCAGCCTGATCTCAGTGCTGGCGCAACCCATCGCTGCAGGTAGCCGCGCAGCTCGGCGCCGGACCGCTCCGGGTCGCCGGGGTCGAGCACGTGGGACTGCAAGGTGCGGAGCAGGTGCTCGACCAGCTCACGCTGGCGCTCGCTGTCCCACCCCAGCCCGACCCAGTCCACCCCGAAGCCGGCCAGCAACGAGCCGCCGAGCTGGATCGAGGACGGCGCGGTGAGCCCGGTCAACGTGCTCGCCATCCTGCCCGGCGCCAGGAGCCGGTTGAGCGCTGGATCCTCACGCAGGTGCTCGTAGACGAAAGCCACCACCTCCACCACGACGTCACCGGCGTCAGCACCGGCAGCCAGGTGGCGTCGAACGTGATCGGTGAGGTCGTGCTGCAGGGAGACGACGGCGTCCATCGCGGCTGCGTTGAGGAGCCCCTCGGTGCTGGGGTAGTAGCGGTAGATCGTCGATCGAGTGACGCCGAGCGCGTCGGCGACGTCGGAGGTGCGCGCGACGCCGGCATCTGCCAAGCAGGCGCGCGTGGTTGCCAGGATCCGCGCCCGCGCCTCGTCGTCGTCGCTCGGCGGACGTCCGCCCCACCCGTGCGTGCGCATCGCGCTCCTCTCCACCACCTCAGGACTCTTGACGACCATACACAACTGTGATTCTGTTCGGTCGTGACCGCCACCGCCTCCTCTCCTAACCTGCCGCACGGGTTCGACTTCACCGATCCTGACGTCAACCTGGCCGCTATTCCGCACGAGGAGTTTCTCGCTCTGCGCCGAACCGCGCCGGTCTGCTGGATCGAGCAGCCGGCGGAGTCCCGGGCGGGGATGAACGGGGGCACCGGCTACTGGGCCGTCACCAAGCACGCAGACGTCTCGGCGGTCTCGAAGAACTCAGCGGTCTTCTCGAGCTGGGAGAACGGCGCCATCATCCGGCTCCCCGAGACCGCGACCCGCGACTCGGTCGAGATGACTCGGGTCGTGCTGATCAACCAGGACGCGCCCGAGCACACCTCGACCCGCAAGATCATCTCGCGCGGGTTCACCCCGCGCGTGATCAGCGCTCTGGAGGGCATCATGCTCGAGCGCGCACAGCGGATCGTGCGGGCGGCGGTCGCGGCGGAGTCAGGCAACTTCGTCGAGCAGGTCGCCTCCCAGCTGCCGCTGGAGACCATCGCGGACATGCTGGGAGTGCCTGCCGAGGACCGGCGCAAGCTCTTCGACTGGACCAACGCGATGACGGGGTCCGATGATCCCGACTTCGCTGGGGACCCGGAAGCAGCCTCGGTTGAGGTGCTCATGTACTCCCTGGCCATGGCGGCCGAGCGCAAGGCCGACCCGCGTGACGACATCGTCACCAAGCTGCTGCATGCCGACAAGGATGGACGCGGGCTCACCGACGACGAGTTCGGGTTCTTCGTCATCGCCCTGGCTGTCGCCGGCAATGAGACCACCCGCAACGCGATCACCCACGGCATGAACGCCTTCTTCGCCCACCCGGAGCAGTGGAAGCTCTGGGTGCGCGAGCGCCCGGCCACGATGGTCGACGAGGTGATCCGATGGGCCACCCCCGTGACGTCGTTCCAACGCACCGCCCTCGAGGACGTCGAGCTCGGTGGAGCACAGATCAAGGCGGGTCAGCGCGTGGGGATCTTCTACGCCAGCGCCAACCACGACGAGGACGTCTTCGAGGACCCGTTCACCTTCGACATCACCCGCTCTCCCAACCCGCACGTCGCCTTCGGCGGCCACGGAGCGCACTACTGCATCGGGGCAAACCTGGCCCGTCTAGAGATCAAGCTGATCTTCGACGCACTGGCCGACCAGGCGCCCGGCATCGTGGCGACCGGGGAACCCACCAGGTTGCGGTCCGGGTGGATCAACGGCATCAAGGACCTGCCGGTCCGCTACTGATCCGGGCCAGGCCGGTCGGTCGGATCAGCCGAGAGCAGGCACCAGCCGGCGTACGTCGCCCAGTAGGCTGTGCGGGTCACGGACCGAGAGCGTCGCCCCGGGATGCGTGATCCGTCCCGTGGGATCGATCCCCTTCACCGGACGGTGAAAGCTCAGGCACAGCGCCGACTCACCGTTGGTGGTGAAGCTGATCCCGCGGTCGGCGAAGGAGAGGTGGGGCGGCCCGGCGGTCTTGAGGAACCCGAAGCCGCCGGTGATCTCGGCCCCGGCCAGGTTGTCCAGCGGCGTGGCCAGGCGCCAGAGCCCGTAGCGGACTCGCAGACCGGCGGGACCGATCTCGACCCAGGCCGTCCTGGGCGTGATGCCGAACGGGAGTGCCGCCACTCGATAGGGCGTGGCGAAGGCGAACTCGTGCCGGATGGGTTCACCACCAGGCTGCCGGTCAGTGTCCACGGAGCGCCTCGATCAGGTCGTCCTTGCGCATCTGTGAGCGTCCGTCGATGTCCAGCTCGGCGGCGCGGGAGCGCAGGTCCTCCACGGTCCAGTCCTCGTAAGCCGGAGACTCGCCTCCTCGCTCGCCCACTGCGTCGCGTCCGTCCCGCGCGGCAGCGTTGGCGATCCGCGCCGACTTCTCCTTGCTGTTGCCCTCGTCGCGCAGCTTCTCGTAGAGCTCCGCGTCCTTGACGCTGGGCCCGGGGGACTTCTTCGACTCGGCCATGCTGGCGACGCTATCGCCGCCGTGTCCGACTGCCATCGTCCCTCCGGGTGATGGTCCTTCACGGCACGCGTGCCAAGACACCACGCACGCGGTCATCTCGTCGCTGCTTGCGGACGCGTGCTCGCCGGCTCGGCGCCTTTGCTGCGCTTCTCAGGGTCAGTGGCAGGCTGGCCGTCGTGAACACACCCGGAGAGGTACGCCGCGCCGAGGACCCGCGCGAACCGACGATGGGGCCCACGGGCCGCGCGCCCCTCTCGCTGACGCGGACCCTCCTCCTGCTCGAGGTGCTGCTGGTCCTCGCGGTCTCCCTGGGCCGCTCGGCGATCTACTCCGTGGTCAGCCTCATCGAGTCGCTCACCGCTCCCGGCGGCTTGCGCGACCAAGCCGCCGTGATGAACCCGAGCCTGGCGCCGGACAGGCCGTGGCTGGACCTGACCCTCCAGCTGCTCGCCTCCAGCTTCCGAGTCATGCCCGCCCTGCTGGTCATCTACCTGCTCTACCGCACCGGCGACAACGTCCGCGCGATCATGATCGGCCAGGACCGGAAGCGACGTGAGGCCGTTCGCGGCGTGGTGCTGGCCGCCGCGGTCGGCAGCGTCGGGATCGCGTTCTACGTCGCGTCCCGAGAGGTCGGCATCAACCTCACCGTGGTCGCTGCCGACCTGCCCGAGGTGTGGTGGCGCTACCCGATCCTGGTGGCGTCAGCGCTGTCCAACGCGGTGCTCGAAGAGGTACTGGTCCTGGGCTACTTGCTGACCCGCCTCGATCAGCTCGGGCTGTCGCGCCGTTCCGGCATCCTTCTCAGCGCACTGCTGCGCGGCAGCTACCACCTCTACCAGGGCATCGGCGGCTTCCTCGGCAACGCCGCCATGGGCCTGCTCTTCGGCTGGCTCTACACCCGATGGGGGCGAGTGCTTCCCTTCGTGATCGCCCACACCCTGCTCGACGTCGGGGCTTTCATCGGCTATGCCGTGCTGGCCGACAGGGTCGGCTTCCTCTGAGTCGGTCGACGGCCGAGGCGTCGGCCAGGGTCCCGCCGGGGAGCACACACCCTGCAGGGTGACTCGCGGGCTGGTGAGCCCCTTACCGTGGTTCATGTCGATCGGTGCTGCAGATACACGGTCGGCGGCCCTCCCTCCTCGCGAGGGGGGAGGGTGCCCCGGCGTTCGATCCGGTGATCAATCTCGGTAACGCACCAGGCCTTGTCGACCGGACGAAATCTCACCCGTGGGGGTGATTATCGATGATCAAGGTTTGCATCACCGTCGTCTCGGATATGACCTCGTTGTCAACCGACCGGCCACTGCGGCCCCCTCGAAAGGAACCTGAGGACCATGACTTCAGCTCCGTTGCACCACCACTACGTCCCGCAAGGCGGTCTCGAGGTTCTTTCGCCGAGAGAGCTCGACGTTCTCCGTCTGGTCACCAACTGCTGCACCAACCAGGAGATCAGCGCTGAGCTCTACGTCAGCCCGAACTCCGTGAAGACCTACATCCGCGGCGCCTACCGCAAGATCGGCGCGACCACCCGGTCCGAGGCCGTGGTGTGGGGCGTCCGGCACGGCCTGCTCGAGGACGTTCCGGCGGCGCGTCACCTGACGGCGGTCGACTGATCCCCACCGGGGTCGCAACACCACCAGGGCTACTCACCCAGCGACAATCCCGGTGGCAATCCGGGCACCACCTCGCGCAACACTTCCACCAGGGTCGGGATGGGGACCCCGGCTCGCAAGGCGGCCGAGCGCAGCCTCTCCTGGGCCTCATCCGCGTCGATCTCGAGGTAACCGGCCAAGCGACTCGCGAGGACGGCGAGGACAGTGGCCTCATGCAAGATCGTGGGCGCCCGCTCAGCCAGGTCCCGGGAGCGAAACAGGAGATCAGCGTCGACGCGCGCGCCTCCCGCCCAGGCGCCGAGCAGCTCGGCGAGCTCTTCATGCTTGTCGCGGAAAGCTGTGGAAGTCGAGGCGTACAGGTTGAAGCCCATCATCCCGGAGCCCTCCCAGGGCACCGGGAGCGACAGGGTGGAGGCGATCTGATGATGCCGGGTCGTCTCGGCGAACAGCAACCAGTCACGGTCCAGATCGAGTTCCTGGCCGCCGTCGAAGGTCTCCGCTTCCGTCAGGGCCTGGACGCAGGGGCCGCCGTCCACGTATTGCACGGCGTCGAGTGCTCCGACCAAGTCGTCGCTGGACACCACAGTGAGGGTGACACCGTGCTCACGCAGGGAGGCGCTCATCCCGACGCATTCGGGCACCGCTTCCCGCACTCGGACGCTGAGCTCGAGGAACCGCTCGAAGAGGTCGACCTCACCCCACATGAACGGTCCGTACTGCTCTTCTGCCGCGACGCTCTGGTCGATCGGTCGCATTCCCACACCCGCACCTCCACCAGGATTCTCAGAAACACGGGCCGTACGCGCCACACCCCTGGGTAGGAGCATGTGATCGGGCGTAGCGTTGGGGGATGACCTCCCCCACCCCGATCAGGGTTGCTCTGGTCAACGACTACGAGCTGGTCGTCACCGGGCTCGCCGCAGTGCTCGCGCCGTTCTCCGAGCGGGTGGCCGTGATCGAGCTCGACGCTCGACAACCGGTCGCGAGCGATGTCGACCTGGTCCTCTACGACACCTTCGGCCAAGCCCAGGGAGCTGCCATCAACATCAGCGCAGTTCTCGGCGACAGCTCAGCACGGGTGGTCGTCTTCAGCTGGAACACCGACCCGGACCTGGTGGAGAAGGCACTGAGCGCCGGCGCTGCGGCCTACGTCGCCAAGAGTGTCACCGCCGAACAGCTCGTCTCAGAGCTCGAGCGCGTGCACAGCGGAGAAGTGGTGACCCCCAACCCATCGAGCTCGCAGCCTCCGACCGAAGGGCGCTTCGGCCGCTGGCCCGGAGACGAGGTCGGTCTCTCGCCACGCGAGGCGGAGGTGCTGGCTTTGGTCTGCCAGGGCCTGTCCAACCAGGAGATCACCGATCAGGCATACGTCAGCATCAACACCGTGAAGTCCCACATCCGTACGCTCTACCGGAAGATCGGCGTCGCCACGCGGTCACAAGCGGTCGGTTGGGGGCTACGCAACGGATTCAGCCCCTCCAGCATGCGGGAGGTCACTGACGACGCCGGCGCCTGAGCCGGCAGCCAGCAGCGGATGAGCCGATCAGTTGATCAGCTCGGCCAGCCGACGCACATCAGCGACCCGGGCGTCATGGGTGGTCGCAAGCGGCTTCAGGAGCAAAGTGGTGACTCCAGCCGCGGCGAACTCGGCGAGGTGCGCGCGCACGTAATCCTCGTCGCCGATCAGCGAGACAGCTCGCACCAGCTCGTCGGGCACCGCGGTCGCGGCATCGCTCTTGCGTCCCTCGAGGTAAAGGTCCTGGATCTCCTTGGCCTCGGACTCGAAGCCGTAGCGGCAGGCGAGCTGGTTGTAGAAATTCTTGTCCCGCGCCCCCATGCCACCGATGTATAGCGCGAGCTGGTCACGGACCGCCTGCAACGCCTCCGGGTCAGCCTCGCCGAGGGAGTAGCTGACCTGCAGCTGGATGTCGAGAGGCCCCATCGCGGGGTCGCGTCTGGCGGCACCTTCAGAGAGCGACTCCCCGAACGCGGACTCCCACTTCTGGGGGTGGAAGAAGAGCGGCTGCCAGCCCTCGGCGATCTCCGCAACCATGGCGACGTTCTTCGGACCGAGCGCGGCGATGGACACCGGGATCCGGGGGCGGACGGGGTGGTTGATGAGCTTGAGCGGCTTGCCGAGACCGCTGCCGCCGTGCTCCTTCGTCAGCGGCACCTGATAGTGCGTGCCCTCGTGGACGACAGGCTGGCGCTGCCACACCTGACGACAGATCTCGACGACCTCGCGGGTGCGAGCCAAGGGAGCGTCGTACTTGATGCCGTGGAAGCCCTCGATCACCTGCGGGCCAGAGGCCCCGAGGCCGAGGGTGAAACGGCCGCCGGAGACGTAGTCGAGCCCGGCCGCCGTCATCGCGGTCAGCGAGGGGCTGCGGGTGTAGATCTGGAAGATGCTCGACATCAGCTCGAGACGCTTGGTGCGTGCGGCGATGTAGCCGAGCTGGCTCACGGCGTCGAAGGTGTAGACCTCGGCCACCCCGATCAGGTCGAGACCAGCTGTCTCGTAGTCGACGAGCTGTTCGACGGTCTCCTCGAAGCCGCTGGCGTAGTCGAGCGTCATGCCGAGTCTCATGAGAGTCCTCTGGTCGGTGGGGTTATGGGCCGGGCAACCTCAACCCTAGGTGCGATGCGGACACGGGTCAGGACTCGGCACAGTGAGGATCATGACCACAGAGCGCACGTCCCACGATCACGGCGGCGGCCCCGACGCGGCGCACCGCAGGCCCGACGGGGTCAGCGACGCCACGGTCGAGGCACTCGGCAAGCTGTCGGCTGCGCTCGACCACGTCGAGGACGCGCGCGGTCACCTGTACGCCTTCCACCGGTTGTGCGGCAGCGCCGAGACCACCCTCGAGACGGCGACCCAGATGTTGCGGGACGCCGGGCACGCCGAGCTGGCCGACGCCTACGACCGCGACGTCCTGGGCCGTAACCCGATCCCGGGGATGTGGTCGTTCCAGATGGTGGAGGCCTACGACGACGGCTACTACGCGGCCGCGAAAGGGCTCGAGCAGCAGGCGCTCGACGATCTCGTGGCGGGCAAGCGCCACCTCTTCGAGGCCGAGATGAAGGAGCTGCGCCGCACTCACGGCCGAACGGGCCACGAGGCCACCCCCGACGATCTGCCCTGAGTAACCCCGCTGAGGGACCCCGCAGAGGAACCCGCTGACTCGCGCAGCCCGACGATGTGGCCGGTAGCCTCGGAGAAGTGAAGGTTCCTACTGACGACGGCGTGCGCCTCCGCCACGCCTTCGCCGACGAGCTGCCCGAGCTCGCCCTGGCCTGGAAGGCCGTCGCCTCGCCCACCCCGGCACTGCTGGCGCTCAACGAGTCGCTCGCGGCCGACCTCGGCCTGGACCCCGACTACCTGCGCACCGAGGATGGGCTCGGCCTGCTGGTCGGCACCGAGGTCCCTCAGGACGCAGCTCCGGTCGCCCAGGCCTACGCCGGACACCAGTTCGGCGGGTACTCCCCGCGACTCGGCGACGGCCGCGCGCTGCTGCTCGGCGAGCTGCTCGGCACCGACGGCCGGCTCCGCGACCTGCACCTCAAGGGGTCGGGCCGCACTCCCTTCGCCCGAGGCGGGGACGGACTGGCCGCGGTCGGCCCGATGCTGCGTGAGTACGTCATGTGCGAAGCGATGCACGCCCTGCACATCCCCACCACCCGAGCACTCGCCGTCACTGCGACCGGGGCCACCGTCCGCCGGGAGGTCCCGCTGCCCGGCGCCGTGCTCGCCCGCGTAGCAAGCAGCCACCTGCGCGTAGGGAGCTTCCAGTACGCGCGCGGCCTGGACGACCTCGACGTCCTGCGCCGCCTGGCCGATCACGCCATCGCCCGGCACTACCCGGAGGTTGCCGACGTCGTCGACGATGCCGAGCGTTACCTCACGTTCTTCCGCTCGGTGGTCACCGCGCAGGCCGGTCTGATCGCCCACTGGATGTTGGTCGGCTTCGTCCACGGCGTGATGAACACCGACAACATGACGATCTCGGGCGAGAGCATCGACTACGGCCCGTGCGCCTTCCTCGACACCTTCGACCCGCAAGCGGTGTTCAGCTCGATCGATGAGACAGGCCGCTATGCCTACGGCAACCAGCCGCCGATCGCCGAGTGGAACCTCGCCCGCCTCGCCGAGGCGCTGCTGCCTCTGCTCCACCAGGACCAGGGACAGGCGGTCGAGCGTGCGGTCGAGGCGCTCGGCGGCTTCCGCGAGCAGTACGCCGCCGCCTGGGGTGCCGGGATGTGCGCCAAGCTGGGGATCACCGACGTGGAAGCAGCGGGCGGCCGTGCGCTCGTCGACGACCTCCTGGTCCTGATCAGCGGGCAGGTCGACCACACCCTGTTCTTCCGCGCCCTGAGTCGGAGCGCCCGGGGCGAGCCGCCGACGGCTCGCGACCAGGTGCTGGACGTGGCCGGGTTCGACGCGTGGACGGCGCGATGGCTCACCCACGCTCCCGACGCCGCGGCGATGGACCAGGTCAACCCGGTCTACATCCCTCGCAACCACCTGGTCGAGGAGGCGCTCGTCGCCGCGACGAGCGGGGACCTGGAGCCATTCCTACGCCTGAACGACGTGCTGGCGCGGCCCTTCGAGGAACGAGCCGGGCTCGAGCGGTACGCCCAACCGGCCCCCGACGGCGTCGGTCCGTTCGTCACCTACTGCGGCACCTGAGTCGGACGCCCGCCCCGGAGCAGCCCCGACCAGCGTCAGCGGGTCGGGATCAACGGACGGCGCCGATCAGCGACGAGGGGTTCTCGGGTCTTTTCCGGCTGGCCAGGTCAGTGGCGTCCGGCCTGAGGGCGCAGACCGGCGCTCGTCTGGTGGTCGAAGTCGTGGTCCAGAGGCGCCAGCACCGGTCGTACGTCGCCCGCACCCGTGACCCACCCGACACCCTGCTCGTAGCGCCGGATCACTCGCGCCGGGGCGCCGCCGACGATGGTCCGGTCCTCGACGGCTCCGCGCACGACCGAGCCGGCAGCGACCACGGCGTTCTCCCCGATCGTGGTGCCCGGAAGGATGATTGCACCGTGACCGATCCAAGAGCCGGAGCCGATCGTGACCGGGTGGTGCTCGCCGAGCTGGCGCCCGATCGGGGTCTCGAGCTCTTGGTAGCCGTGGCCGGCATCGGAGATGAAGACGTCCTGACCACACCAGACGTCGTCGCCGATCGTGATCGAGGAATGCGCGGTGATGGCAGCTCGGGCCCCGATCACACAGCGGTCGCCGATCACCAGCGCGTTCGAGGGCAGGTGGGTCTCCCCTGGCCCGTAGCCAACCGAGAGCGTCGACTGGCGACCGACAAGGGTGCGCTCGCCGAGGTGGATGGAGCCGACGTTCATCAGCGTCGCCGCCGGGAAACCGATACAGCTGGCCTGTCCAAAGCTGCCGAAGGCGTCCGCCATCTCGGTGCCCGGGACGATCTCCCCTGCGCGGTCGAGCCAGGCCCAGGCAGTGTGGATTGCACGGTGGAGCAGACGCCGTCGACGGTTCACGCCCGGGAGACTACGGCGTCCTCGCCCTCCAGGGTGGAGAACGCTCAGCGGCGGTGTCGTACACAGGAGGGATGGATGCCGCAGAGGAGCGCGACCGACACCGCACGGCTGACCGAGCAGTCCGCCCCCGGGGAGTGTGGGCAGGAGTCGCGCTCGCCGTGGTCGGGGCTTCGCTTGCGGGGCTCGGGGTGGCGCTCGGGTCCTGGGTGATCAGCCTCGTCGGTGTCGCCGTTCTCCTGGCAGGCGCAGTCGTCGGGGCTCGCAGCGGCGTGCTGTACGACGTGCGTGGCGTGGACAGCGTCAGCGACGAGCTCTCCGACATTCGCCACGACGCGACCTACTCGGGCGTTGCTCCGGGTGACATGAGTGACCAGGAGAGCGCGCAGGAGACCTCGCGCCGGATGGATCGGCGTCGCGAGAACATCCTCGCCGAGCGGGCCGGTGCTCCTCGACCCGCCCTGGCCCCCCTGGCGGGCGGCACACTGGTCCTGGTCGGGGTCGTCCTCCTGGTAGCCCAGGGCACGCTCTATCCCAGCGGGGCGACCGGCCAGTCCAACGCCGGGCGTGCGCTCGCGGTGGCGATCGTGGCAGCAGCTACCGGTCTGCGCTACCTCGTCGCGACGGGGCGCCACTGGGGCTTCGCCGCAGCAGCCCTGGCTGCCGGGGCGGCCCTGACGGTCTCGGGCGTGCTGACCGGCCACACCCGCGACGCCACGGTCGGCCTCGAGATCACCTGCGGCTTGGTGGTGGTGGCGTCGGCCGTCATCGGTGTGCTCTCGCCCCGGCGCCGATGACTGGCGCAGTGCCCGGCGCGGTGACTGGCGCGGTGACTGGCGCGGGGGGCCGGTGGACAGCTCTACGATGAGGGTGTGAGTGCCACCCTGGTCGCCAAGGGCCTGTCCGGGGGACACGCCCACCGAACGCTCTTCGACGGTCTCGACCTGACGGTCGCGCCGGGCGACGTCGTCGGCGTGGTCGGCGCCAACGGCGCCGGCAAGACGACGCTGCTGAGCCTGCTGGCGGGCCAGTCGACACCCCTCGCCGGCACCGTGGCGACCGCCCCGAGCGATGCCTTCGTCGGGTGGTTGCCGCAGGAGCACGAACGCGTACCGGGCGAGAGAGTCGTGACCTATCTGGCCCGTCGCACGGGCGCTGCCGAGGCAACCGAGGCGATGGAGGCCACCGCTGCCGCGCTCGGATCGGGAGCACCCGGCGTGGACGAGGCGTACGCGCTGGCGCTCGATCGGTGGTTGGCGTGTGGCGCCGCTGACCTCGAGGATCGGATCCCGGCGGTGCTGGCTGATCTGGGCCTCGGCAACGACGCCGGCGCCGAGGCTCTGATGACCTCGCTCTCTGGCGGCCAGGTCGCGCGCGTCGGGCTGGCTGCGCTGGTGCTGAGCCGATTCGACGTGGTGCTGTTGGACGAACCGACCAATGACCTCGACCTCGACGGCCTCGCCCGGCTGGAGTCGTGGGTGCAGGGACTCCGCGCTGGCGTCGTCCTGGTCTCGCACGACCGGGAGTTCCTCGCGCGTTGCGTCACCCGGGTCGTCGAGCTCGACCTCGCCCAGCACCAGGTGGCCGTCTACGACGGCGGCTACGACGCTTTCCTGGACGAGCGGGCCGTCGCACGACGACATGCCCGCGAGGCCTACGACGAGTACGCCGAGCGCAAGGCCGACCTTGTCGGGCGCGCTCGCACCCAGCGCGAGTGGAGCTCGCAGGGGGTGCGCAACGCGATGAAGAAGAATCCCGACAACGACAAGATGCGGCGCAAGGCTCAGTCCGAGTCCTCGGAGAAGCAGGCCCAGAAGGTCCGTCAGATGGAGTCGCGGATCGCTCGTCTCGAAGAGGTGGAGGAGCCACGCAAGGAGTGGGCGCTGCAGTTCCGGGTGGCCCCTGCGCCTCGCTCCAGCACGGTCGTGGCGGCGCTGGACGCAGCCGTCGTGCGACGCGGCGACTTCACCCTGGGCCCCGTGACTCTCCAGGTGGAGGCCGGCGATCGGATCGGGATCGTCGGGCCCAACGGTGCCGGCAAGACCACTCTGCTGCGGCTCCTCCTCGGGCACGAGGCCCCCGACGAGGGCCGCGCGTCCCTCGGCGCGACGTTGGCCGTTGGAGAGATCGACCAGGCGCGCACCGTGCTGGACGAGAACGCCTCCCTCGGCGTCGCTTTCGAGGACGCGGTGCCAGTGATGAACCCGGCCGAGGTGCGCACCCTGCTGGCGAAATTCGGATTGAAGGCCGACCAGGTCTCCAGCCTGGTTCGGGACCTGTCGCCTGGGGAGCGCACTCGCGCCGCGATGGCGCTGCTCCAAGCTCGGGGAGTCAACGTGCTCGTGCTCGACGAACCCACCAACCACCTCGACCTCCCCGCCATCGAACAGCTCGAAGAGGCTCTCGAGGCCTACACCGGGGCGTTGCTGCTGGTCTCCCACGACCGCCGGCTGCTCGACCAGGTGCACCTCGACGAGCGGTGGTACGTCGAGGCCGGACAAGTGACCCAGGGCTAAGCACCATGCTTTAAGGTCAGCGCCGTGAACAGACTCCAGGGCAGGACCATCATCGTGACCGGCGCCGGCTCCGGCATCGGCCGGGGCACCGCTCTCCGCTTGGCACGCGAGGGCGCCTACGTCGCCGCGCTGGACATCGTGGCCGAAGGACTCGCCGGGCTCGCCGACGAGATCGCCAGGAGCGGCCTCGGCGAGAACGGTGGACAGATCGTCACGGGCGCCGTCGACATCGCCGACGAGGAATCCGTGCGCTCGGCCGTCGGCGCAGTCACCGAGACCCGGGGAGGCCTCGACGCGATCGTCAACGCCGCCGCCGTCCACTACGGCGACCACACCCACGAGATGTCCCTGGAGCGCTGGAACCGACTGATCTCGATCAACTTGACCGGCACGTTCCTGATGGTCCGCGAGTCGATCCCGGCGCTGCTGGAGTCCCCGCACGGCGGGGTCATCATCAACTTCTCCTCCACCTCGGCATTCTTCGCGCACCCCTACATGGCGGCGTACTCGGCGACGAAGGGCGCGATCATGTCCTTCACCCACGCGATCGCACTGGAGTACGCCGACCGCGGACTTCGCGCCGTCAGCCTGGTGCCCGGTGGGATCGAGACCGCGATCACGGGCGCCACCCCGGACAACCTGCCCTCAGACGTCGACTGGGACAAGTTCGCGAAGCTGATGCCCACGCTCGGCCGCGGCAAGTTCGGCACCCCCGACAGCATCGCCGGAGTCGTGGCGATGCTGGTCAGCGACGACGGCGCCTACATCACCGGCACCGAGATCCGTGTCGATGGTGGAACCCACATGTAAGTCATTCACAGGTGTTCGAACACCCTAGCGAATGTCGGCGGTCAGACGTACGATCTAGACCATGAAGCAGGCCACCCTCGACGCGGAGACCACCGCAGTCCGGGACGCGCAAGCCGCACGCGACGCGGCCGAGGTGGCCCTGCTCCACACCGTGATCGCATGGGCTGCAGCGCACCGGGTCGATGAGTCGGTGGTCGACGACCTCACGTTCGGGATCGACGGTGTGTTGCTCGGTGGGGTGGGTTGTCCGTTGGTCAGCGAGTTCGATGTCTACGAC
>JBAVCA010000296.1:0-4774 GCA_049586475.1 Nocardioides sp. | reverse complement strand
GCCCCGGTCCTCAGCTCCGGCGTCGTGACCGCGTACGACGCCGCGGGCGGCAGGTCGGCGGGGTCCGCCGGGGCCAGCCAGACCTGGACGAATCGGGTCTGAGGGGCGGCGGCGATCTCGCTGTGCTCGACCCCGGAGCCAGTGAGCAGCACCGCCGCCTGTCCCGGCGAGACCGTCACCGAACCCTGGCCTGATCCCGTGTGCGCCAGGGCACCTGACACCACCCACGACACGATTGCCAGGTCGGCATGACGGTGCTTCTCGAAGCCGTGACCGTTGCCGAGCAGGTGCTCGTCGTGACACACCATCGGTCCGAAACGCAGGTTGTCGGGGTCGTAGTCGGCACCGAAGGAGAGCGCATGCCGGCTGAGCCGTCCCGCGCGTCGTTCGACGAAGGAGCCGGAAGCCCGGCGGATCTCGACGCTCACGGGCATCATTGTGCCTGTGCCGCCACCTCCCCCGAACGGGCGCCCGGAGAAGCCCTCCGAGTATCCGGTGCTCCCCCCTGGCTTCGTGCTCGGCACCGCCACGTCGGCCTACCAGGTGGAGGGTGCCGCTCGTGAGGACGGACGCGGCGCCAGCATCTGGGACACCTTCAGCCATCAGCAAGGCCGGATCAGAGATCACTCCACCGGAGACGTAGCCAGCGATCACTACCACCGCGTCGAGGAAGACGTGGCGCTGCTGAAGAACCTCGGAGCTCCCGGGTACCGGTTCTCCCTGTCGTGGCCGCGCATCCAGCCCACTGGCCGCGGCACCCCCAACGCCCGGGGTCTCGCTTTCTACGACGAGCTCCTCGACCGGTTGCTCGAGGCCGGGATCGACCCGATGGTGACGCTCTTCCACTGGGACCTGCCCCAGGCCCTCGAGGACGACGGCGGGTGGCTCAACCGGGCGACCGTGGATGCGTTCGCCGACTACGCGGCCGTGGTCGGGGGGCGGTACGCCGACCGGGTGGCGCACTGGGTCCCGGTCAACGAGCCGAATGTGATGACTCTCGCCGGTTACGCGGTCGACCGACACGCCCCGGGCCGGGCGCTGATGTTCGACAGCTTGCCCGCGGCGCACCACCTCCTCCTCGGCCACGGTCGAGCGGTGGTCGCCCTGCGCGAGGCCGGGGCTCGCAGCGTCGGCTGCGCCAACAACCACGCGCCGATGTGGCCGGCCACGGACGACGCTGCGGATGTCGGTGCCACGAAGCTCTTCGACGCGCTCTGGAACGGGCTCGTCATGGAACCGATGCTGCTGGGCCGTTACCCGGTCGACCTGGAACCGCTGCTGGAGGACGTCGTGGTGCCCGGCGACCTCGCGATGATCCGCCAGCCGCTGGACTTCTATGGCGTCAGCTACTACCAGCCGTTCAAGATCGGGGCGTCTGCTGACGAGGCCGAGGTGCCCTTCGAGATGTTGGAGCTGCTCGGTCACTCGGTCACCGACCTGGGCAGGCCGGTCGTCCCCGACGCGCTGCGGGAATGGCTGATCATGTTTCGCGCGCGACTCCGCGCGGCGCTACCGCCGATCGTGATCACCGAGTCCGGCTGCTCCTACGCAGGCGATCCAGACGCCGACCTCGTGGTCGATGACCAGGCGCGCATCGACTACCTCCGCACCCACCTGGGTGCGGTCGCCGAGGCAGTGCAGCGAGGTGTCGACGTACGCGGCTTCTACACCCGGTCGCTGCTCGACGCCTGGGAGTGGACCCAGGGCCGGACGCAGCGTTTCGGACTCGTGCACGTCGATTTCGAGACCCAGGCGCGTACGCCCAAGCGCTCCTTCTCCTGGTACGCCGACCTGGTCGCGCGGCAGCCCAACTCGCTCGGCTGAGCGGGCATGTAACTCACCGTTACGTGCGCTTCCACGCTGGTCGGGCGGCCAGGTAGAAGTCTGAACGGTGAGTTACAAGCCGGTGCGACCCGGCTCAGATCGAGTGCCGCACCGCCATCGTGGCACGCACGGACGCCTCGTCCCACGGCTCACCGAGCCACTCGTACAGGCCTCGGAGGAGCGTCGGATCAGCGACGTAGTCGTCGTAGTGCACGTGGTAGGCCGCCTCGCCGAGCTCTGCTGCGAGCGCGAGGATCCGGCGTTCGGTGTCGGCCAGGTGCGCGGCGTTGTGCTCGCGGTCTCCCTGGGCCCACCAGCCGCTCTTGAGGACCGACTCGTGGTCGCGGGTGTTGATCAGGAAGCGGGCGCCGGGGAAGACCCGCCGCAGCCAGGCGACGTACTCCTCCATGTCCTCGCGATACCAGCGGATCTCCTTGAAGCCGACGACCCGGGTGGCTGCATGCGGGCGCAGTAGCGTCTCCAGCGCCAGCCGACGGATGCCTAGCAACGACTTGGCGAGCGGCACGTCGCCGATGCCGTAGAAGGGATGAGTCGGCGTGCGGTAGGCCTCGGCCGGGCCCCGACGCTTCTCGGTGGCCAGGGTGCGGTGGTAGGCGAAGAGGTGGTGGAGGGCGTCCCGGTTCTCTCCGCGGATGACGTAGCCCGGGATCGCGTTGAGGAGCCCGCTGATCAGGGTCGAGCCGGAGCGCCCGTAGGTGACGACGAACAGGAAGGCGAGGTCGGGATCCTCACCGGCTCGCTTGCGCATGGTCATGGCCTCACGCTCGAGTCGGGCGGTCTCGGCGTGCGACGCCCTCGTTCTGCGTCTCATCGGATTCCTCACCCCAGCACGGCCCACGCGGTCACGGTCACGGTCGTTGAGCCTAGTGGCCGGCGCGGTGCCGCACGGCCGCGGCGAGGAGCGAGGCAGCGCGGGAGTCGAAGGAGTGCTCGGCGACCACGCGCGCCGCCAGCGCGAGTCGGGCGGCCTCGTCCGGCCAGGCCTCGTACGGCGGGAGGGCGAGGCGGGCGAGGTCTGCTGGTGTCTCCCAGGTGGGCAGCGCGGGCGCACCTGCCCCCAGCACCTCCTGCAGTCCTTCGACGGGGTCGCTCAGCAGTCGGCCCCCGACTGCCAGCACGTCGAAGACCCGGTTGGAGACGAACCCCTGAGCGCGCATGTCGGCGTGGTGGTCGTTGAGCACCACCCCTGCTGATGCGTACGCGGAGGGCAGGTCCTCGTTGGCGATCCGGTTGGCGACCGCGCGCACCCGCCCAGCGGGCAGCCACTCAGCCCAGTTGGCGCCGACGACCGAGACGTCGACCCCGGCGGTGATCGCGGCCTGGACCACCGGCCGCATCCCGCCCCGGGCGTTCCCGACGAACAGGATGCCGTCCGCGCCCGGCGTACCGGAGGCAGCCCCCACCCGCGGATGGAACCGGGTGGTGTCGGTGCACTGCAACAGCGGCTGAATCTCGATGCCCCACTCCTGGGAACGCGCCGCCGACCACGTCGTTCCGGCCGCGAAGACCGCGTCGTGGCAGCCGGCCTCCTCGGCGGTGACCTGGTCGGGGTTGTAGATCACCCACAGCAGGTTCGTGGTGTGGGTCGGTGGATCGACGCGCTCGAGCCCGCGCAGCGTGAGCACCACGTCGTCGAGCGCGCGGCTGGCGCGGCCACGGGTCTCGGGATGGTCGATCGACACCCACTGTCCTAGTCGTTCGAGCGCCGAGGCGAGAGACCGGGCGAAGTGCCAGTCGCCCCAGCGGGTGCCGATCGGTCCGGCACCGGCCGGGATGTCGATCGCCCAACGCAGCGCCGGCTTGCCCTCGCGCACGCTCAACGGCTGTCCGGGACCGACAAAGCCCGCGGGCGCCCACAACCCTTCCCACTGCGCCGCCCATCCGGGACCGGCGTCGACGTGGCTAGGTCCGAAGAGCCGCGAGCTCGCGACGAGCACGGTGTTGCCGTCGGCCCGGTCGCTGCGGCGGGCGATCACGCCGGGGTACGGCTCGGGCAGGGCAAGGCCGGTCAGTCGCTCGGCGTCCTGCACGGGATGACCGACGAGCAGCGGAGCGGCCACTGTGAAGTCCGCGTTGAGCAGCAGCGGCTGAGCAGCCGCCACCCCCTCGGCGTCGAGGGCCGCGACCAGGTCGGGCAGCCAGCGCCACCGCGGTGGAGTGACCTCCGCCTCGATCGTGACCCGGACCGGGGCGCTCAGCCCGACACCCAGGTCCCGGACAGGGTCGAGGAGCACTCGCGGCCTGCTTGCCGCGACAGCTCGGAGCACCCTGCGGGCCGATCCTGAGGCGGATCGCACGACGACGGCCACGTCGGGCTCGTGGCGGCTGAGGTGGCGCAGCCAGGCCACTGCTCGGTGCAGGTCCACAGTCTGGAGCTCGACCACTACCTCCACGGCACCGACCTCGCGTGGCAACGGGTCGGCAAGGAGCTCGGCCGGATCGTGCTCGGCGAGCCAGGACTCCAGGCTGCCGAGCTCGCTGGTCCGGTAGCGCGGATGCGGGTCCCGGCCGGGGGCGTCGGGGCGGAGCAGGTAGTAGGACAGCGGATCCGGAGCGTCGCGACGCCAGCGTCCGCCGGGGTAGAGCCAGGTCGGCTCGAAGAGCGGGTGCGGACAGGCGTCAGCGTCGCGGTCGACTACCCAGTGCCGAGCCGCGTCGTCGCGGGTGTCGAAGGTGTGACCGCTCTGCTCGGCGTACCACTCGTGGTCGAAGAGCCGACTGGCCGCGACGAGCGCGACGGCGTCCTCCACACTGAGCATGGACCTAAACTACGGTCACCTCATGGTTGCGTCCGCCGACATCTCGACCCGCGCGTTGCGACGTGCCCTCGAGGACGTGTGGCTCCCGGTGCTCGCGATCAGCGAGGGCGGCCGGCTCGACCTCCCGCACGACCTCCCTCCCGAGGTGGCGGCCGAGATCACCGTGGTCG
>JBAVCA010000295.1:0-2519 GCA_049586475.1 Nocardioides sp. | reverse complement strand
CCTCAAGGCCGCTGCGAATGACGAGGTCCTCGCGCACCCCGACCTCGGCACCAACAAGTCGGCGTTCTGGAAGTTCGACTCCGCCGAGGCCGGCACCGGTGGCGACGTCGACGCCGCCATCGCAAAGGCCCGCACCGACGGCGTCGTGATCGAGCGCGAGTACCGCAAGCAGCGGCTGATCCCGGCCTTCATGGAGCCGCGCTCCACCGTGGTCGACCCGACCGGTGAGCAGATCACGATGTGGAGTGCGACCCAGGTCCCGCACATCGTCCGCTTCGCCCTGGCCGCGACGACCGGCGTCAGCGAGTCCAAGATCCGCGTCATCGCCCCGGACGTCGGCGGCGGCTTCGGCGGTAAGCTGCAGACGACCCCCGAGGAGTGGCTCACCTTCTGCATCGCCAACCGCCTGGGCAAGCCGGTGAAGTACACCGAGACGCGCTCGGAGTCCCTGATGGTGGCCCACCACGGCCGGGACCAGTGGCAAAAGCTCACGCTCTCGGCCGAGAAGGATGGCACCGTCACCGGGCTCAAGGTCGAGCTGCTCGCCGATCTCGGCTCCCACGTATCCCTCGTCGGGGGCGGGGTGCCGGTGCTCGGCGCCTTCATGTTCAACGCGATCTACAAGTTCCCTGCCTACCAGTTCAACTGTCAGACGGTGCTCACCAACAAGACCTGGACTGACGCCTACCGCGGTGCCGGACGGCCCGAGGCGACGTACGCCATCGAGCGCCTGATGTCCGAGCTTGCTGCCGAGCTCGACGTCGACCCGATCGAGATCCGCCGCAAGAACTGGATCAACCACGACGAGTTCCCGTTCATGTCGGTCGCCGGGCTGGAGTACGACACCGGCAACTACGAGGCCGCTACCGCCAAGGCGTTGGAGATGTTCGGCTACGACGAGCTGCGCGTCGAGCAGCAGCAGCGTCGCGAGTCCGGCGACCCGATTCAGCTCGGGATCGGTATCTCGACCTTCACCGAGATGTGCGGCCTGGCGCCCTCGCGGGTGCTCGGGCAGCTCAACTACGGGGCCGGGGGCTGGGAGCACGCCAGCGTCCGGATGCTGGCGACCGGCAAGGTGGAGGTCGTCACCGGCACCTCGGCCCACGGCCAGGGCCACGAGACGGCGTTCAGCCAGATCGTTGCCGACCGGCTCGGGGTCCCATTCGAGGATGTCGAGGTCCTGCACGGAGACACCCAGACCTCACCGCGCGGACTGGACACGTACGGCTCGCGCTCGCTGGTCGTCGGGGGCGAGGCGATCGTGCGCGCCGCCGACAAGGTGATCGAGAAGGCCAAGCCGATCGCGGCGCACCTGCTCGAGGCCTCCGTCGATGACATCGAGTTCTCGGCCGGGCGCCTCTCGGTGCGCGGGACAGATCAGGGGATGGCCCTGACCGAGATCGCGACAGCCGTTTTCACCGCCCACGACTACCCCGAGGGCATCGAGCCGTCGCTCGACTCCGAGGCGACCTACGACCCGATCAACTTCAACTACCCCCACGGCACGCACTTGTGCGCGATGGAGGTCGACACCGAGACCGGTGGGGTCAAGATCCGCAAGTACGTCTGCGTGGACGACATCGGCACGATCATCAACCCGATGATCGTCGCTGGTCAGGTGCACGGCGGGCTCGTGCAGGGCATCGCCCAGGCGCTGTGGGAGGAGGCGGTGTATGACGACGCCGGCACGCTGGTGTCCGGCTCCTTTGTCGACTACCTGCTCCCGACCGCGGCCGACACGGTGAGCTTCGAGATCGACCACACCTCCTCGCCGTCGATCACGAACACCCTCGGCACCAAGGGGGTCGGCGAGGCAGGCACCATCGCCTCCACCCCGGCGGTCGTCAACTCCGTCGTCGACGCGATCCGGCACCTCGGCGTCAGCGACATCCAAATGCCGTGCACGCCAGAACGGGTCTGGAAAGCCATCCACTCCCAAGACGCGGGAGGTGAGAGCGCGACGCAGGGCGCCGCGGCACCTCACTTCGACACCGCCGAAGGCACCGAAGGAGCAGCACAATGATCCCCGCGGAGTTCGACTACCTTGCCCCCACGACGGTCGAGGAGGCCCTCTCCGCGCTCGCCGAGCACGGTGACGATGCCAAGGTGCTGGCCGGCGGGCAGAGCCTGCTCCCGGTGCTACGAATGCGGCTCAATGCCCCCGAGGTCGTGATCGACCTCGGGCGGATCGAGGGCCTGCGCGGGATCCGCGACGACGGCGACGCGATCGTGATCGGCGCGATGACCTCGCACAGCGACGTCGCGAACGACCCCCTGGTCGCCGAGCACGCCCTGCTGATCAGCAAGGCCATGGCCGAGGTTGCCGACGAGCAGATCCGGCACCGCGGCACGTTCGGCGGTGCTCTCGCCCACGCAGACCCGGCCGGTGACGTCGGCGCACCGGCGCTCGCGCTGGGCGCGGAGTTCGTCATCCAGGGCCCGGACGGCATCCGCACGGTGGCAGCCGACGACTTCTTCGTCGACCTCTTCGAGACCGCGATCGCCGAGGGCGAGCTGCT
>JBAVCA010000294.1:0-11970 GCA_049586475.1 Nocardioides sp. | reverse complement strand
TCGAGCCGGCCCCAATCGGTGATCGCCATGACGCCATCCTGCCAGCGGAGCAAGCCCCACCCGCCGGGCTGCGCCATTCGGACAGCTTTCCTAGTCATCTCGGATCAGATCGACCCGAAATCCGAGTGCGACTGCGAACAAGGTCTTACCGTGGAACTCGGCCATCCCGCGGAGCCACGCGCTCACCCGAGACCGGTCGACCGAGACCAGAAAGTCCGCGCCAGAGAATCCCCGCCAGGGCGCCAAGTGCCTGAAGAAAACCTGGAGTAAGCAATGTTCGACACCGCCCCTGTCACGACGTCGCTCCCCTTGACGCACGACATGCCGTGCCCCCGGTGCGGTCACGCCCGACACACGTTCCTCGCCTGCTCCGACAGCTGTGCGTGTCAGCCCGCTGAGCTGCGTCCGGAGCTCCTCAGCGTGAGCACCGTCTGACCAGATGAAGGGGCCGGAGTCGCGCGTCTGATTCGAGCGCGACTCGATGAGCGAGTAGCTGGTGTCGGCAGCCGGCACGTCGGCTCGGGCAGCCTCCGCCTTGCGACGCCCAGCGAGGAGCCAGTCGATCGCGGCGAGGGCGGCGATCGGGACGACGACGAGACCGAGACCGGTGAGCACGTTCATGCATTCGAAAGCACCCAAGCGTGGCGTCCAGCACACCTCAGGGCTGGAGCAGCACCTTGATCGCGCGGCGCTCGTCCATGGCTGCGTAGCCAGCGCCCACCTCGGCCATCGGGAGCGTGAGGTCGAAGACGAGGCCAGGGTCGATCGTCTTGGTGGTGACGAGGTCAAGCAACTCGGGCAGGTAGCGTCGTACCGGCGCCATCCCGCCAGCGAGGCCGATGTTCTTCGAGAACATCCGGCGCACTGGGAGCTCGACGCCGTGCGGCACGCCGACGAACCCGACACTCGAGCCAGGTCGAGCCACAGCGAAGGCAGTCGTCATCGACTGGTCGGTGCCGACACACTCCAGGACGGCGTCAGCACCCACTCCCCCGGTGATCTCCATCACCGCCGCAGCGCCCTCCTTGCCACGCTCGGCGACGATGTGGGTGGCCCCGAAGGTGGTCGCGATCTGCTGTCGTGACTCGTGCCGCGACATCGCGATGACCTTCTCGGCTCCCATGGTTACCGCGGCCAGCACGCCACACAGGCCGACGGCCCCGTCACCCACGACCACGACCGTTCCACCGGCTCGTACGCCTGCTGCCACCGCTGCGTGCCACCCGGTCGGCATCACGTCCGAGAGCGCGAGCAGGGAGGGAATCATCGACGGGTCCGGCATGCCACGGGTGCTCACCAGGCTCCCGTCCGCTTGGGCGACCCGGGCGTACTCCCCCTGGCCGCTGTTGGTCATCCCGAGGTTGACGCACGCCGACTGCATCCCGGCCCGGCAGTGGACGCAGGTGTTGTCGCAGTGATCGAAAGGCACGACCACGAAGTCGCCGGGCTGGAACGACGACACCTCAGAGCCGATCTCCTCGACGACCCCCACGCACTCGTGTCCGATCGTGTCGCCTGCCGTGATCGGGTTCTCGCCTCGGTAGGGCCACAGGTCGGAGCCGCAGATGCAGCCGGCGACCACCTTGATGATCGCATCGGTGGGAGCTTGGATGCTGGGGTCGGGCACCTCGCTGAAGCGGACGTCGCGGGTGCCGTGGATCGTGGTTGCCTTCATGGGCCGATCTTGACACCACCGACGTGGGATCGACCATTAACTCATATATGAGTTACGGTCGTGCCATGTCTGATGACTACAAAGGCCGGATCGGCAACCTCATCCGCGATGCCCGTAAGCACCGCGGGTTGACCCAAGCCCAGCTCGCTGAGCGGCTGTCGACGAGTCAGAGCGCCATCAACCGGATCGAGAAGGGCCACCAGAACCTCTCCCTCGAGATGCTCGCTCGCATCGGCGCGGCGCTCGACTCCGAGATCGTGGCCGTCGGCGCGGGTCCCACCCACCTTCGCATCCACGGCCCCACCACCCTGTCGGGCTCCATCGACGTCAAGACCTCCAAGAACGCAGGTGTGGCGCTGCTCTGCGCCTCGCTGCTCAACAGCGGCCGGACGACGCTGCGCAAGGTGGCTCGGATCGAGGAGGTCAACCGTCTGCTCGAAGTGCTCAACAGCCTCGGCGTGCAGACCCGGTGGCTCAACGACGACAACGACCTCGAGATCGTGCCCCCCAAAGAGCTCGACCTGACCCGCATCGACGAGGCGGCTGCTCGGCGCACGCGCTCGGTGATCATGTTCCTCGGCCCGCTCCTGCACCGCGCTGACTCCTTCGACCTTCCCTACGCCGGCGGCTGCAACCTCGGCGACCGCACCGTCCAACCGCACATGGTCGCCCTGCGTCCCTTCGGCCTCGAGGTCAAGGCGACCGACGGCAGCTATCACGCCCAGGTCAACCGCGCGATCGAGCCGACCCGCCCGATCATCCTCACCGAGCGTGGCGACACCGTCACCGAGAACGCCCTGATGGCTGCCGCGCTGCACACCGGCACGACCACGATCCGCAACGCGTCCTCGAACTACATGGTCCAGGACCTCTGCTTCTACCTGCAGAAGCTCGGCGTCACCATCGACGGCATCGGCACCACGACACTGCGCGTCACCGGTGTCGAGAGCATCGACGTGGACGTCGACTACTCCCCCAGCGAGGACCCGATCGAGGCAATGTCGCTGCTGGCTGCAGCGATCGTGACGCAGTCGGCCATCACGATCCGACGCGTTCCGATCGAGTTCCTGGAGATCGAGCTCGCGGTCCTGGAGGAGATGGGCCTCCAGTACACCCAGTCGGAGGAGTACCTCGCCAACAACGGCCACACCCGCCTGGTCGACATCGATACCCGACCCTCGACGCTGCACGCCCCGATGGACAAGATCCACCCGATGCCGTTCCCGGGCCTCAACATCGACAACCTGCCGTTCTTCGCCGTCATCGCTGCGGTCGCCGAGGGTCAGACCTTCCTGCACGACTGGGTGTACGAGAATCGTGCGATCTACCTCACCGAGCTCACCAAGCTCGGTGGTCAGGTGAAGCTCCTCGACCCGCACCGGGTGATGATCGAGGGTCCGACGTCCTTCTCCGGGGCCGAGCTGATCTGCCCCCCAGCGTTACGACCCGCCGTGGTGATCCTGCTGGCGATGCTCGCGGCCAAGGGCACCTCGGTGCTTCGTGGCACCTATGTGATCCACCGCGGCTACGAGGATCTGGCTGAACGTCTCAACACGCTCGGTGCCAGGATCGAGACGTTCCGCGACATCTGAGCCCACAAGCTCACCCGCCCCCACACCGCCTCGCGACATACTCACCGGGTGACCCCACCCCGCACCGGTCGTGCCTTCCTCGACGCCGTGCTCGACCAGCCTGGCTCGGTGCTGGCCTTTGCCCACCGTGGTGGAGCCCGGCACCCGGACGTCGCCGAGCTGGAGAACACCCTGGTCGCGTTCGAGCATGCCTGCGCACTCGGTTACCGCTATCTCGAGACCGACGTGCACGTGAGCCTGGACGGCGTGCTGCTGGCCTTTCATGATGACGTGCTCGACCGGGTCACTGATGCGACCGGGACGCTCGCGCAGCTCCGTGAGGCCGAGATTCGGGGAGCCCGGATCGGGGGTCGCGAGAGCGTTCCGACCCTGGCTGACGTCTTCGACGCGCTGCCTGCCGACACGCACTTCAACATCGACCTCAAATCGATGGGCTCCGTACCCGCGCTGGCCGACTTCATCGCTGCTCGCGGCGTGCAGGACCGGGTACTGGTCGGCAGCTTCTCGCGGCGACGGATGCACGAGTTCCGGAGGATCACGTCAGCACAGGTTGCCACGTCTGCCACGCCGTCGGAGGTCGCTGCCTTCGTGGGCGCGCCGAGCCTGGCCGCGACTCGTCGGGTGAGCCGCGCGTTCGACGCGTTGCAGATACCTCATCGACACCGCCGGCTGCGCGTGACCACCGCGCGCCTCGTGCGCCGCGCTCATGCCGCTGACAAGCACGTGCACGTGTGGACTGTCGACGAGGCTGAGGAGATGCGCGAGCTTCTCGCCCTTGGCGTCGACGGGCTGATGACCGATCGGACCGATGTCCTGAAGACTGTCCTGCTCGAGGACGGCCGTTGGAGGGAGAGCACGAGATGACGTCTGCGCCGCGGGGCATCGCCAATCTCGAGCCCCTCGCCCGGGCCCGCGAGCAACGGGCCTGGTACTGGTACGACTGGGCGAACTCCGCCTACTTCACCACCGTTCTCAGCGTGCTGTTCGCGCCGTACATGGCCACCGTCGCCGGGCGTGCCGCCGGCTGCGTAGACGGCGTGGAGGGCTGTGCGCGCACTCTCACCGTGCTCGGGCTCGCTGTCTCTCCCGGCTCGCTGCCGTTCTACCTGACCAGCTTCGCCACGATCACCAGTGCCTTCGTGCTGCCGATCGTGGGAGCCGTGGTGGACCGTTCGCCCCGCAAGAAGGTCCACCTGGCCGGATTCGCGTGGACAGGTGCGGCTTCGGCATCGATGTTGTTCTTCCTCCGTGACGACCAGTGGCAGATCGGCGCGGTGGCGGTGGTCCTGAGCAGCGTCCTGGCCGGCTGCTCTCTGGTGAGCTACTCGGCGATCCTGGTCGACATCTCCACTGAGGAGGAACGTGATCACGTCTCCTCGCGGGGATGGGCCTTCGGCTACCTGGGCGGCGGCACCCTGCTGCTCGTCAACCTGATCCTGGTGCAGGCCGAACCGTTCGGCTTGGACAAGGAACTGGCGGTGCGGATCTCGCTGCTCTCCGCAGCGCTGTGGTGGGCCGGCTTCACCGTCATCCCTTTCGTACGCCTGCGCAACCGGCCCGCGGTGGCCGTCGAGCCGGTTGCAGGGGGCCTGCTGTCGCGCAGCTTCGGCCAGCTCTTCCGCACGTTGAAGGACCTGCGCAACTACCCGATGACGCTGACCTTCCTGATCGCCTACCTGTTCTTCAACGACGGGATCCAGACCGTCATCTACGCCGCCTCGACCTACGGGGAGAAGACGCTCAAGTTCGACACGAGCGTGCTGATCGCAACGATCCTCCTCATCCAGTTCGTGGCCTTCGGTGGTGCGCTGCTCTTCGGAAGGATCGCGGCCCGCTACGGCAGCTACCGGCCGATCCTGTGGGGCACGTTCGCCTGGATCGCGATCGTGGTGCTTGCCTTCCTGCTGCCCGAGAGGAACGTGCCCCTCTTCGTCCTGGTCGCCGTCGGGATCGGCCTGGTCCTGGGGGGCACCCAGGCGCTCGCGCGCTCGTTCTTCAGTCTGTTGATCCCCCGAGGTCGGGCGGGTGAGTACTTCGCGCTCTACAACGCCGCTGAGCGGGGCACGTCGTGGCTGGGAACCCTCACCTTCGGGCTGGTCTTCCAGCTCACCGGCTCCTACCGGCCGGCGCTCCTGGCTCTGATCGCCTTCTTCGTGATCGGTGCCGTGTTCCTGCTCCGACTCGACGCGGAGCGCGGAATCCGAGAGGCTGGTAACGAGGTTCCCCGCACCATCTGAGATCACGCCTCGCCGAGCCCCCGCCCAGCGCCCGACCGGGCGCCTGACCGGGTGCCCCCAGGCGAGGCGTGGAATGTTGGTGGGGTGGGTACCGTTGTACGAGCGTAGGGCGAGCCCGCCCGACGTCAGACCACGCGGACAAAAGGTTGGAGGTGCCTCATGGCAGAGCGCACTTTGCGTGGCGCAAGGCTCGGGGGAACGAGTTTCGAGGATGAGCGCGGCATCGAGTTCGCCGCCCGTCAGCAGGTCGGATACCGCTGCCCCCAGGCCCACGAGTTCGAGATCACGATGTCGGTCGAAGCCGATGTTCCCGCGGTCTGGGAGTGTCCGAAGTGTGGGGCTGAAGGCCTCAGCACGTCAGGCATCGAGAAGGAGGTCAAGGCCGAGAAGCCCATCCGCACCCACTGGGACATGCTCCTCGAGCGTCGCTCCGAGAAAGAGCTCGAGGACATCCTCAAGGAGCGCCTGGAGCTGCTCCGCGGCGGCCAGATCGGTCCGGCCCACCTGCACCGCGCGACGAAGAAGCGCAAGGCAAGCGCCTGAGCGAGATTCGGCGCTGACCACCGAGCGCTAGTCGTCGACCACCTCGCCCTGGACGACGGTCCCGTCGGACCGTCCTCCGGGGCGAGCTGCGTCCGGGACGCTGATCAGCCGTCGGGCCACCACACCGGACAGCACCCCGCGGAACAGCGGTCGGGTGAGCGGCAGGATGAGCACCAGCCCCAAGATGTCGAGCACGAAGCCCGGGCTGAGCATCAGCGTGCCACCGATGAGGATCAGCGCGCCATCAGCCAGCTCGTCCCCGGGCATCCGACCGCTCTGCATGGCGGTGCGCAGGGCCCGAAAAGTGCGCCCTCCCTCTCGCTTGATCAGCCAGGAGCCGACCGCACTGTCGAGGACCAGGAGCACGATGGTCCACCACGGACCAATGACCTGCCCGACCTGGATCAAGACGTAGATCTCGATGATGGGGACCACCACGAAGGCGATCAGCAGCAACCAACCGATGGGACGACGACGAGCCATGCCGCCAGTCTAGGTCGGGGTCGCCGGGGCGACCGCTGAGGCACCAGGGGTTGCCGCCGCCTCATGAGCAAACATCGCGAACGGCTTCACGGACCCTGACACGCGCCACGATCACGCTTGGCCCAGGCACGACCCACCTGGTCGCGGCGCTCGCGAAGGCCCCACGTCGTGATGCTCCGCAACGACTCCCCCGCGACTGCCCCGCTCATCTTCGACTCACCGCGCACGCGCTCCACGAATTCGATCGGCACCTCACGCACCACCAGGCCACGGTGCAACGTGCGCCAGACCAAGTCGGTCTGGAAGACGTAGCCCGCCGAGCGCACCTGGGAGAGCTCGATCCGCTCCAGGGTGGAGCGCCGGAAGAGCCGGAAGCCCGACGTTGCGTCCCGCACCCCGATCCCGAGCAACAGCCTGACATAACCATTTCCCCCACGCGAGAGCAGGACTCGGTGGGCGGGCCAGTTCACCACCGAGCCGCCCCGCACCCATCGGGAGCCGAGGACCAGGTCGGCCTCACCGATGGCGTCGAGAAGGCGGTCCAGCTGCTCGGGCTGGTGCGACCCGTCGGCGTCCATCTCGCCGATGAGGTCGTAGCCTCGCTGAAGAGACCACGCAAAGCCAGCGAGGTAGGCCGAGCCCAACCCACCCTTCGAGTCGCGGTGCAGCACGTGGACCCGGTGGTCCCGAGACGCCAGTTCGTCGGCGACAGCGCCCGTGCCGTCAGGAGAATCGTCGTCGACCACCAGCAGGTCCACCTCGGGCTGGGCAGCGCGCAGCCTCCCGACGATCCAGCCAAGGTTGTCGGCCTCGTTGTAGGTGGGCATCACCATCACGATGCGCGTGACCAGACCGGGGTCAGAGCTGGCAGCGGGATCAGGTCTGGAACCGGGATCGGTGCTAGGCACTGCCGTGTGCTGCCCTTCTGCTCTCGCGGCGGCGGACGAGCAGCCCTAGGAGGATGCCCACGACGCTCGACCCGGCGCTCAGGAGGGGGAAGAACGCGCCCACGCGGACACCCGGCGTCATTCCCTGGCGCAGCTCGACCGTCTCGACGAGCACCTCCTGGGTGAGCCTCTGGGTGCGGTCGACGACGCTGCCGTCGGGAGCCACGACTCCGGAGACCCCGTTGGTGGCCGCGACCACCGCGTACTTGCCGGTCTCGAGAGCCCGGGCTCGCGTGATCGCGAACTGTTGCTCGATCTGGTCGGTGAAGATGAAGCTGGCGTTGCTCGTCTGCACGGTGAGCAGCTCGGCGCCACGCTCGACCTGCGCGGCCAGCCCGTCGTCGTAGGCGATGTCGAAGCAGATCGCATTGGCGACCGGTACGCCGGCCACCACCAGAGGCGAGCTGTCGGTGCCGCTCACCATGTCACGACCCACCCGGGCCAGCTGGCCGCTGTCGGTCAGACCTGCTCGCTCGAAGAGGCCGCGCCACGGGATGTACTCCCCCATCGGGACCGGGTGCCGCTTGGTGTACCGCTCCCCTGCCCCTGACGCCGGGTCCCACACGATCCCCTGGTTGAGGATGCGGTCGGGACCGGCGTCCACGATTGCACCGACCAGGATCGGGACGTCGATCGCCGCGACCGCGGCGGTGATCTGGGCGTTCGTCGAGGCATCGAGGAACGGATCCACGGCGGTGGCGTTCTCCGGCCAGAGGACGAAGTCAGGGCGCGGTCGATCGTCAGCTGCCACCTCGTCCGCCAGGGAGACCGTGGCGTCGACGTGGTTCTGGGTCACCCCGCGGTAGTCCTCGAGGATGTCGTTGCCGGACCCTGGCACATTGCCCTGCACCGCAGCGACCGTGGTCACAGCGCTCGTCGGCAGCGTCCAGGGCACCACGCAGGGCACGACGGCCGCCGAGGCGACGCCCACCACCCCGACCGCCGCGTAGAGCCGCTCGTCGCCCTTCGCGGAGACCAGGAGCCGTGCCAGCAGGAACCCGAGGGCAGCCACGATGAACGTAGTTCCGTTGACTCCCACGTAGGCCAGGGCGGGAGCCAGAGGCGTGTCCACGACCGCGAATCCGAGTCGGCCCCACGGCATGCCGCCGAGCGGCCAGTTGCTTCTGGCGAACTCCATCGTCAGCCAGGCGCCGGCCAGCCAGAAGGGCCAGGCTCGCAGGCGGTGCAGCACCGGGGCCACGGCACCGAACAGTCCGTGGAAGAGCGCCTCGAGCGTCCCCAGAGCCAGCCAGGCCACCACCCCGATCGAGGAGCTCAGCCAGTAGATGTGCGGAAAGTAGAACCCGATGCCGAAGGACAGACCGACGATGAAACCTGCCCGCGACCGAAGGTCGCGGGTGATCAGGGCGAGGACGGCCAGCGCGACGGGCATCACGTAGGCGAGCGCGACTGGTTCGAAGGCCAGTGACAGCAGCGCACCCGAGGCGAGAGCGAGAAGCATCCTGACGGGCACAACCGAACGGTACTCAAGGGTGGGGGCAGGACACCGGGAGGCCCCGCCCGCACCCTCGGCCGCCCACCGAGCACGACGGGTTGCCGTGACGGGGTCGTTGTCTCAGATGTAGGGGGGTCCTCCCGGGTCGCTCCCGAGGAGCGGACCGACCTCCGCGAATCGTGGCGTCGAGATGTTGGCGCTACATCTCTCCTGCCCCGACCACTCGGACGCCGGTCCACCTACCACGACCTGCATGAGCGAACGGCTCACCTTGGCGTCGGCCGACCCCGGTGTCAACCTGTCCCTGACCTGCACCAACGGCCAAAAGCCCAGGTCAGGGCACTCACCCCAAAGAAAAAATGGTCATCGAATTAGTTACCGCCGACGGCGTGTCGTGGCCCGACATGCCGACTTGACGCAACGACGAGTCACGATGCCCGGCCATGTCCGCCCGGGAAGTGGTCAGCGCGACGGAAGAGGTCCGGGCACGACCACCGTCCCGCGCGCCGTGGTTGCCAGGAGTGGGGGCTCGAGCACGCCGGCCGCGCCAGGTCGCTGTGACGTGCCGGCGCCGCGCGCCACGACGTGGACGCTGAAGTCCATCACGCGCGACCGGCTCCCGGCGCGAACCAGGATCGCGGTCACTTCCAGCATGTCCCCCGCCAGTACCGGCGCCCTGAACTGCACCTCGCTGTAGGAGGCGAACAGCCCCTCGTCGCCATCGGTGCGGATGCACAGCTCAGTCGCCACGTCGCCGAACAGCCCGAGGCTGTACGCGCCGTCCACGAGGTTGCCGGCGTAGTGGGCATGTGCGTAAGGCACGTAGCGTCGGTGGACGACCGTGGTGCCCTCGAGGGAGTCACTCATGAGGCTTTCCTCTGGCTCGGGGCGAGGCGGTGGGTGATGAAGGAAGCGACCTCGCCCGGGGTTGTTCCTCTGCCGAAGATGCGATCGACGCCGAGCTCGGCGGCCATCTTCTCGTCGAAACGAGGTCCCCCGACGATCAGCAGCGGACGCTTGTCGGCCGGGTAGGACTCCCTGAAGGCCGCGGACATCTCGCGAGTGTTGAGCAGATGGGCGTCGCGCTGGGTCACGACCTGCGAGACGAGCACCGCGTCGGCTCGCTCCGCCCGCGCACGCTCCACCAGCTGGGGGACCGACACCTGGGCGCCGAGGTTGACCACCTTGAGCTCCCGGTAGTACTCCAGGCCCTTGTCGCCGGCGAATCCCTTGATGTTGAGGATCGCGTCGATCCCGACCGTGTGAGCGTCCGTGCCGATGCAGGCACCGACGACGGTCAACCGGCGGCGCAGGCTGCGCTTGACTGCTGCGTTGACCTCCTTGGGAGTCAGCAGCGGGTAATCACGCTCCACGACGACCACCTGGCTGGGGTCCACCACATGGTTCACGCGCCCGTAGACGACGAAGAAGGTGAAGTCGGAGCCCATCGGCTTGGCATGCACCACCAGCGCCGGATCCATGCCCATCTTGTTGGCGAGCTGGGCCGCGGCACCCTCGGCGACCTTCGAATGAGCCATCGGCAGGGTGAAGCTGAGCTGCACCATCGCGTCGCCTCGGGTGTCGCCGTACGGCACGAGCACGTCGTTCATCGGGTGGCATCCTTCGGGGTGTCGAGGATCTCGCTCGCGGGGTTGTAGTAAGCGGAGGCTTTCATGGCGACACCGTCGAGACCGCGTCCGGCGTCCGCGGGGCGCTTCATCAGGCCGAACGTCCCGGTCGCGATGGCGTCGAGCATGCCGTCGTCCACGATCTTGTCGAGCAGCTCGATCGACTCCCCCAGGACCTGACGCGCCCGTGTTGCGATGAACCCATCGGGGCTGGGGTGGAAGTCCTCGTGGAGCGCGCCCGCGGCATCGAGGACGTAACGCACGTTCTGCAGTGCGACGTCACGGTCCGAGAGCCACGGCGTGACCACGGCCTCGGTCATCATCCCGACCAGCAGGATGCTCTGACCGGTGAGCGCACCCGCGAGGTTGAAGAAGCCGTCGAGCAGGTTGCCCTTGAACACGTCGCCAGTCATGTGTCGGGTAGGGGGCATCCACTTCAACGGCGCCTTCGGGAACATCTCGCGGGCCAGCAGCGCGTGGGCCAGCTCCATCCGGAAGGAATCGGGGATAGCCGGATCGATCTCGAAGGCGTGCCCCAGGCCGAGCTGCCAGTCCTCCAGCCCGGCCTCCTTCGCGAAGTACTCGTTGAGCAGCTGGCTGGTGGTGACCGTGTGGGCAGCCTCGACGGCGTCAGCGGTGGTGAGGTAGTTGTCCTCGCCGGTGTTGATGATGATTCCCGCCCGGGCGTGGACCTGCCGGCTGAAGCGTTGGTCCACGAAGGTGCGCACGGGATTGATGTCGCGAAACAGGATCCCGTACATCGAGTCGTTGAGCATCATGTCGAGGCGCTCGAGGCCCGCGAGCGCGGCGATCTCGGGCATGCAGAGCCCGCTGGCGTAGTTGGTCAGGCGCACGTACCGGCCGAGCTCCTTGCTCGACTCGTCGAGGGCGGCCCGCATCAGGCGGAAGTTCTCCTGGGTCGCATACGTGCCGGCGAACCCCTCGCGGGTCGCACCCTCAGGCACGAAGTCGAGCAGGCTCTGGCCGGTCGAACGGATCACCGCGATCACGTCCGCGCCTTCCCGCGCTGCCTGCTGGGCCTGGGGGATGTCCTCGTGAATGTCACCGGTTGCCACGATCAGGTAGATCCACGGCTGACGCGGTGCGTCGCCGTGCCGCTTGATGAGGCGTTCCCGCTCCCGGCGGCGACCGTCAACGGCGCGGATGCCGGTCGCGACCTGCTTCCGGCTCGCCGCCCTGGCCCTGGTCGCGTCCTTGCCCTCGGGCAGCCGGAAGGTCACCGAACCGGCGGCGGCCTTCTGGGCCAGGGTGACCAGGTCGTCACCCTCGCCGCGCAGCAGGGCGTCCCAGACCGGTAGCGCCACGCCGTGCTCGAGGCCGACGTCGGCGCGTACGACGTCCATCAGGCGGTTGACCCACGGGGTGCCCTCCTCGTCGGCGCCGCCCAG
>JBAVCA010000293.1:0-3740 GCA_049586475.1 Nocardioides sp. | reverse complement strand
GGCAGCTCGTCGGCGTCGAAGTTGACCAACCCCCGTGCCACCACGGCGCCATCGGGCCCGGTGAGGTCGACGGGGTCGCCGGCCTCGAAGCGACCCGTGACCGCGCTCACCCCGGCGGCGAGCAGGGAGGCGCCGCGCTCGACCACCGCAGTCACCGCACCGGCGTCGAGCACCAGGGTGCCCTTGGGCTCGGTGGCGTGTGCCAGCCAGAGCAGGCGGGTCGATCGGCGAAGTCCAGTCGGCCGGAACAGCGTGCCGACCGCGTTCCCGGCCAGCGCCTCGCCCGCCTGAGCCGCAGAGGTCAGCACCACCGGGATGCCGGCACCGGTGGCGATCCGGGCCGCCTCGACCTTGGTCTGCATGCCGCCGGTCCCGAGCCCGGCCGCGCCCGTGCGCCCGATCCGCAGCCCGGCCAGGTCGTCGGCGGAGACCACCTCGGGCACCAGCGAGGTGCCAGGATCTCCGGGCCGACCGTCGTAGAGGCCGTCGACGTCGGAGAGCAGGACCAGGAGGTCCGCCTTGACCAGGTGGGCGACCAGGGCCGCCAGCCGGTCGTTGTCGCCGAAGCGGATCTCGCCGGTGGCGACGGTGTCGTTCTCGTTGACGATCGGCAGCACGCCCAGCTCGAGCAGCTTCTCGAACGTCTGGGCCGCGTTGCGGTAGTGCACGCGACGCGTCACGTCGTCGACGGTCAGGAGCACCTGCCCCACCACGATCCCGTGTCGGCCCAGCTCTTCGGTGTAGCGGTGCACGAGCAGCCCTTGCCCCACGGATGCAGCTGCCTGCTGGGCCGGGAGGCCCGCTGGTCGGCGGGTGAGCCCGAGCGGCGCGAGGCCCGCCGCAATCGCACCTGAGGAGACGAGCACGACCTCGGTGCGGCCGGCACGAGCCTGTGCCAGGACGTCGGTCAGGCTGCGCAACCGCGAAGGATCCAGGCCACCGGAGGCGGTGGTCAGGGACGAGGAGCCGACCTTGACCACGATCCGCCGGGCCGAGGTGACCTCAGCTCTCGTCACGACCGGTCCCGGGGTCGCTCTCCGCCCAATCGGGATCGTTGTCGGAGCCGATCTCGTACGACTTGGGGCCGTAGGTCTCCGGCTTGTCGAGGCGGCGTGCCACGTCGGCACGGGTCTCGTCCTCGGTGCGATCACCCATCGCGTCCTCGATCGCTCGACGGCGTTCGCGCGCCGGACGACTCTCCATCAGGCGCGTGTCCTCACCACGGCGGGCGAGGTTCTCCGCGCCGGCGTCGAGGCCGGGCTTGAAGTCGAAGACGACGGCGTCGTCGGGGTGGCCGATGAGGACCGTGTCGCCCTGGACCGCCCCCAGGGTCAGCAGACGACTCTCGACGCCGAGCCGGTTGAGCCGGTCGGCCAGGAAGCCGACCGCCTCGTCGTTGCTGAAGTCGGTCTGGCGGACCCAGCGCTCCGGCTTGCTCCCGCGAACCCGCCAACCCTCGTCGGACTCGGTGATCGTGAAGTCGGCCGTGCCGTCAGCGCTCGGCGGGCGCAGCACGATGCGTTCAGCGACTTCGGTCGCGCGCTCGGCGCGGGCAGCCGCGACGATCGCGGCCATCGCGAACACGAGCTCCCGAGTACCTTCGCCGCTGGCTGCCGAGATCGGGAAGACCTGGAGTCCACGCGCCTTCAGCTCCTCCACGACCATGTCGGAGATGTCACGACCGTCGGGAACGTCGATCTTGTTGAGCGCCACCAGGCGGGGACGATCCTCGAGACCGCCGTAGCGCAGGAGCTCGTTCTCGATGATGTCGAGGTCGTCGACCGGGTTGCGACCCGGCTCGAGGGTGGCGGTGTCGAGGACGTGCACGAGTGCGGCGCAACGCTCGATGTGGCGGAGGAAGTCATGGCCCAGGCCGCGGCCGTCGCTGGCGCCCTCGATCAGGCCAGGCACGTCGGCCACCGTGAAGGTGACGTCGCCACCGGTGACCACGCCGAGGTTAGGGACCAGGGTGGTGAAGGGGTAGTCGGCGATCTTGGGTCGTGCCCGCGAGATGGAGGCGATCACGCTCGACTTCCCGGCACTGGGAAATCCCACCAGGCCGATGTCGGCGACCACCTTGAGCTCGAGCACGACCTCGATCTCTTCGCCGGGCTCACCGAGAAGCGCGAAACCGGGCGCCTTGCGCTTGGCCGACGCGAGTGCCGCGTTGCCGAGGCCTCCGCGACCGCCTTGCGCGATCACGAGCTCGGTGCCGTGCCCGACCATGTCGGCGATCACCTCGCCGCCCTTGTAGGAGACGACCGTGCCGCTGGGAACTTCCAGGACGATGTCGGCGCCATGAGCACCATTCCGGTGCGAGCCGGCGCCCTGGGCGCCGTGATCAGCCTTGCGGTGCGGGCTGTGGTGGTAGTCGACGAGGGTGGTCACGTCGGAGGCAACGCGCAGGATCACCGACCCACCCGGGCCGCCGTTCCCGCCGTCGGGCCCCCCGAGCGGCTTGAACTTCTCGCGGTGGACCGAGGCCACCCCGTGCCCGCCGCGACCCGCGCTGACGGTCAGCGTGACCCGATCGACGAACGTTGGGACTGCCATGGGTGCTCCTCGGTTGGTGGTGAAATGCCGACAGGGCGTCCCGAGATCGGGACGCCCTGTCGGAAGTGGTGCGGGGATCGAGCGTCAGTTACTCGCCCGGGACGATGTTGACGACGCGACGACCGCGCTTGCGGCCGAACTCGACCGCACCCGCGATCAGGGCGAACAACGTGTCGTCGCCGCCGCGGCCGACGCCGCTGCCCGGGTGGAAGTGCGTGCCGCGCTGGCGAACGATGATCTCGCCGGCGTTCACGGCCTGACCGCCGAAGCGCTTGACGCCGAGGCGCTGGGAGTTGGAGTCGCGACCGTTCTTGGTGGACGCAGCGCCCTTCTTGTGTGCCATCTCAGGTGTCCTCGTGTGTCGTGGTGATGGGGTGAACCATGCTTGAGCGCGGAGCTCAGAGGGTGATGTCGGTGACCTTGACCTGGGTGTACTTCTGGCGGTGCCCCTGGCGCTTCTTGTAACCGGTCTTGTTCTTGTACTTCTGGATGATGATCTTCGGGCCCTTGGCCACGCCGAGGACCTCGACGGTCACAGCGGCCTTGGCAAGTCCGGTGGCGGTGACGGTGTCACCGTCGACAGCCATGACGACCGGGAGACTCAAGGTCTCCCCGACGGGGGTGGTGACCGTGTCGATCTCGATGACGTCGCCAACAGCGACCTTCTGCTGCTTGGCGCCTGCGCGCACGATCGCGTACACCGCGGTCTCCTTCGTCGTTTGCATCACGTCTGTGATCTGCCACATCTGGATCTGCGGCACCTCGGTCACGTTCACGCACGGCCTGTCGAGCTGAGATCTCTCGATGGGCGCACTGCGTGAGGCAGCGGGTGCCAAGCAGGGGTTGGCACGCCGGGCGCGCCAAGGATGAATGTTACGGACAACGCCCCCGGACAGCAAAACGAGCGGCCCGGGGACGTGCCTCAGTGCTTGCGGGTGCGCTTCCGCTTGACCGGCACGTGCGGTGCACCGGTGCTGGGCGGGGTCTCGCCACCCGGCTCGAGGTCGACCGAGACCGGCTCCACGATCCCTGACTCCGCGGGCGAGCCGATCTGACCAGAGGCCGGCGAGACCTCATCCATACCCGGGACCCCACTGCTCTGGCCCTCTTCGCCCGTGAGCTCCGTGCTCGGGGTATCCGCCACCGGGTCGACGCCGGCGCGCCGTGCCGACGCCTGGCCCCGGGTC
>JBAVCA010000292.1:0-2136 GCA_049586475.1 Nocardioides sp. | reverse complement strand
GGCCGTGGTCGACGCCATCGGCGCCGACAAGGTCGGCATCCGGATCTCCCCGGCCCACAACATCCAGGGCGCCATGGAGCAGGACGCTGCCGACGTCGAGGCCACCTACACCGGTCTCCTCAAGGCGATCGCCCCGCTCGGCCTGGCCTACCTCTCGATCCTCGCCAACCCGCGTCTGGACCTGGTGCAGTCGCTACGCAAGGAGTTCGGCGGGGTCATGATTGCCAACGACGGCTTCGGCACCATCACCACCAGGGATGACGCCCAGGCGATCCTCGACGAGGATCTCGCGGATGCGGTCGCCGTAGGCCGGCTCTACATCGCCAACCCCGACCTCCCGACCCGCTGGTCGAAGGGCGCTGAGCTCAACGAGCCGAACTCGGACACCTTCTACGGCGGCGGCGCCGAGGGCTACATCGACTACCCGTTCCTGACTGCCTGACGGGCTCGTAGGGCGCTCAGCCCTGGTGGGGGTGCCGGTGCTCCTTGGGCGGCACGAAGGTCTCCTTGATGGAGCGCGGCGAGGTCCAGCGCAGCAGGTTCAACGCGGCGCCGGCCTTGTCGTTCGTGCCCGAGGCACGACCCCCGCCGAACGGCTGCTGACCGACGACGGCCCCCGTGGGCTTGTCGTTGATGTAGAAGTTACCGGCCGCGAAGCGCAGCGTCTTGCGAGCCCAGGCGATCGCGGCGCGGTCCTGGCTGATGATCGCCCCCGTCAGGGCGTACGGCGAGACGCTCTCCAGCTGATGGGTGACCTGCTCGAAGTCTGCGTCGTCGTAGACGTGCACGACCAGGATCGGGCCGAAGTACTCGGTCGAGAACATCGCGTCGCTCGGGTCGGTCGAGGTCACGATCGTGGGGCGGACGAAGTAGCCCACCGAGTCGTCGAGCTGGCCGCCGGCGACGACCTCGAGGCCCTTGGTGCGGCCCGCCTTGGACTTGGCGCGCGCGATGGCCGTCTTGTGCTTGGCAAACGCTCGGTCGTCAATGACCGCGCCCATGAAGTGCGACAAGTCGGTGACGTCACCCATCGAGAGGTTCTCGGTGTCCGCGATCAGCTGGTCCTTGATCTTTCCCCACAGCGACTTCGGCACGTAGGCCCGCGAGGCGGCCGAGCACTTCTGGCCCTGGTACTCGAAGGCGCCCCGGATCATCGCGACGCGCAGCACGTCGGGATCAGCCGAGGGGTGGGCGAGGATGAAGTCCTTGCCACCGGTCTCCCCGACGATCCGCGGGTAGGAACGATAGCTTGCGATATTGGTACCGACGGTCTGCCACAGGTGCTGGAAGGTCGGCGTCGACCCCGTGAAATGGATCCCGGCGAGCTCGGGGTGGGTAAGGGCCACCTTTGACACGTCGAGCCCATCGCCGGGAAGCATGTTGATGACGCCCGGCGGCATCCCGGCCTCCTCGAGCAGCTCCATCGTCAGCGACGCCGCGAGCTGCTGCGTGGGCGAGGGCTTCCACAGCACGGTGTTGCCCATCAACGCCGGCGCGGTCGGCAGGTTGCCGGCGATCGCGGTGAAGTTGAACGGCGTGATCGCGTAGACGAAGCCTTCGAGCGGGCGGTGGTCGGTGCGGTTCCAGATCCCTGGTGAGTTGGCGATCGGCTGATCGGTGAGGATCTGCTTGGCGTAGTGCACGTTGAAGCGCCAGAAATCGATCAGCTCGCAGGAGGCGTCGATCTCGGCCTGGAAGGCCGTCTTCGACTGACCGAGCATCGTCGCTGCGTTGATCCGCTGCCGCCACGGTCCGGCAAGCAGGTCGGCGGCCTTCAGGATGATCGCGCAGCGCTCTTCGAACGGCATCGCCCGCCACTCGGGTGCGGCGTTGGTGGCGGCCTTGACGGCTGCCTCGGCGTCCTTGGTGGTGGAGTTCTTCAGGACCCCGAGCACGTGCTGGTGGTCGTGCGGTTGCACGACCTTGATCTCGGCGCCGCCGCCGTTGCGCTTGCGGCCGTTGATGTGCGCGCGGAAGGTGTGCTGCTTGCCCTCCAGCGCGGCGAGCTCGACCGCGAGCTCGGCGCGTTCGGGGCTGCCCGGTGCGTAGGTCAGGTTCGGCTCGTTGATGGGGGCCGGAGGAAAGGTGATGGCGTCCATCCCGCGAGCGTAGTTCAGGCCCGACTCAGGACAGGAT
>JBAVCA010000291.1:0-4200 GCA_049586475.1 Nocardioides sp. | reverse complement strand
GACGGGCTCGGGGCGGTCGGCTACCCGAAGACCAGCGGGGGCCAGGGCCTCCACGTCTACGTGAGGATCCCGCCCGACCACGGTCACAAGGCCGTACGCCGGGCTGCGCTCGCCTTCGCCCGCGAGGTCGAGCGGCGCGCCCCCGATGACGTGACGACGACCTGGTGGCGCAAGGACCGCGACCCGCACCACCTCTTCGTCGACTACAACCAGAACGCGCGTGACCACACGATCGCCGCGGCGTACTCGGTACGGGGGGTGCCCGATGCCCGGGTCTCGGCACCGGTGCGTTGGGAGGAGATCGGCGACGCGGAGCCAGGGGACTTCACCATCACCACGATGCCGGCGCGCTTCGCTGAGATCGGCGACCTGCACGAGGACCTCGACGACCATGTCTTCGACCTGGCCCCGTTGCTGGAGTGGGCGGAGCGGGACGAGGCCGCCGGGGCCGTGACCCCCGACGTCCCGGAGGAAGCGACATGAGGGGTGACTGGAACGACCTGAACCGGAGGTTGACCTCGGCCCTCATCGCGCTTGACCTCGACGACTCGCTGGTGGTGGGGGAGAAGCAGGACAAGGCGAAGAAGGGGTTCTTCCGCAGCAGCTCGGCCCCGGCCCCTCGCCGCTTCGTGCAGGTGACGGCGGCGCGGGACTTCTTGATCGGCGAAGTCGTCGGGGCCACCGCGTTTGGCGGCACGTGGGACATGTCGCCGGAGACCGTCGACACGCTCATCGGCAAGGGCTGGGAGAAGCCATGGTCGGAGGAGTTCCGGACGTTCTCGCGTCAGACCCCGCTGATCTCGGCGAACCGGCTCGCCCTGCAGCTGGTCCGAGCTCTGCAGCTGCTCGGCTGCGAGGTCGCGGACCTCGAGGTCGAGTTCATCCGGGAGGAGCAGTGAGGATCAGCCGCGCCGGGTGCCTCGAGCGTTGACGAAGAACATGCGGTAGCCGAGGTAGGCGAGCACGATGATGATGATCAGGCCGATGAGGAACTTCATGGCGTGATCATCGACGTGCAGCGCTCCGGCTGCCTCACCCACGGGGATGGTTGCGCCGGAGCCTGTGTGCGCGGGCGACGCCGATACGATCCACTCATGTCGTCGTCTCGCCACGTCCAGATCACCCCGAGCATCCTCAATGCCGACTTTGCGGCGCTGGGGGCGGAGGTGGCGCGGATCGGCAGCGCCGACTGGGTGCACGTCGACGTGATGGACAACCACTTCGTGCCCAACCTGACCTTCGGACCGGCGATGGTCGAGGCGCTGGCCAGGAGCACGACGGTCCCGCTGGACGCGCACCTGATGATCGAGGACGCCGATGATCACGCGCCGGCCTACGTCGAGGCCGGGTGCGGCTCGGTGACATTCCACGCCGAGGCGACCCGAGCGCCGGTCAGGCTCGCCCGCGAGATCCGCGCCGCCGGGGCACGTGCGTCGATGGCACTCAGGCCCGCTACGCCGATCGAGCCCTACGAGGACCTGCTCGCCGAGCTCGACATGGTGCTGCTGATGACCGTGGAGCCCGGCTTCGGCGGACAGAAATTCCTCGACCTCGTGCTCCCGAAGATTCGTCGTGCTCGCGCGCTGATGGACAAGCACGGAGTGGAGACCTGGCTCCAGGTCGACGGTGGCGTCTCGTTGGAGACCATCGAACGGTGCGCGGAAGCCGGAGCCGATGTCTTCGTCGCCGGGAGCGCGGTCTACAACGCCGACGACCCGGACCGGATGGTCACGGCGCTGCGTGAGGCAGCGCAAGCGGTCTCCCGCCAGGCCTGATCAGGCCCGCCCATCGGGCCCGCCCATCGGGCGCCGGGACAACATCACGAGGGCAGCGCGGTTTGCCGGACCGATCGCGCACGCCGTACCCAGGGCCACGTCATCAGGGCCCAGATGACCGCGATGATGCCCACCTCAGCGACGACGTAGACCGGCCAGGGTCCGAGCAGGTCGAGGATCGATCCACTGGCCGGCTTGCGCACCAGGTAGCCGTAGTTGGTGCCCGCGGCCACGTTGAAGGCATAGGCGCCCACGGCCCAGCCGAGGGTGACGACGATCGCGATCCGGTACTCACGCCACCGCGGAGCCAGGCCGAGCCCCCACACCAGGTAGACCGCCGACCACACCACCAGCAGGTGCAGCGCCCAGAACGCGAAGAATCGGGGGTCGGGGAGGTCCTCGCCCAACGACGGGGTAATGATCGCCTGGGTCGTCAGGACCAGGCCCCAGAAGTAGGTCAACCCTGCCGCCCAACGCCACCTGGTCATCAGCGCCACGGTCGATGCCATCCAGGCGAGGTCGCTGAGGTGCAGCGGGAGACTCACCCCCAGCTCGAAGCGCGTGACGATGTCGAGGACGAGGGACGACACGGCCACCGCGAGCAGAAGCAACGCGAGGCCGCGGCTGACCCCTGGCCGGCCCCGTGCGGAGACCGACCTCCCGAGCAGGACCGCGCCCGGCACCCCGGCGACGAAGACGGCCATCATCACCAGGTGCACCGTGCCGTAGGGCTCCATGCGCACAGCATGCCTGGTGCGAGAGGCTCGGGTGGGGAGCCGGTGCTGCTCGAGCGTCGCGGCGTCAGGCCAGACGCCGCCTGGTGGAGGGCGAGAGCAGACGCCGTCCACGTGACAGGGGCCACAGGCGCGCGGCGGTGAACCTGTGGCAGGCTAGGCCCTGACGAGCGAATCATGCTCGCGTGCTCTGGGGTCGGTGTAATTCCGAGCCGGCGGTTAAAGTCCGCGACCCGATCGCAGCCAGCGATCGGTTGACCAGGTGAAACTCCTGGACCGACGGTGAAAGTCCGGAAGGGAAGCGCACGCAGGTGGATCGTCGACGCCCCTGAGCCACGTCAGCGTGGTCCCGAAGGCAGTCGAGGACCGTCGTCCCCGGAATCCGCGAGCGCACCGGACCGGAGACGACGTACGACGATGCCGCACACCGCAGCCGAACGCGACGCGATGACGCGCGCGCTCCTCCTGGCCGCCGCGCACGAGGTGCCGCTCGGCCCCAACCCGCGTGTCGGGTGCGTGCTGCTGCGCTCTGACGGCTCGGTCGTCGCCGAGGGATATCACCGCGGAGCCGGCACCGCGCACGCCGAGGTCGATGCGCTCACGCAGGCCGGTGATGCGGCGCACGGGACGACTGCGGTGGTGACGCTCGAGCCGTGCAACCACACCGGACGCACGGGGCCGTGCGCACAGGCGCTGATCGCCGCAGGCGTGCGCCGGGTGGTAATCGCTCAGCTTGACCCCAACCCGGTGGCGGCCGGGGGTGCCCAGACCTTGCGCGCTGCCGGGATCGACGTCGAGGGCGGCCTGATGGTCGACGAGGCGCGCGCCCTGAACCGCTGCTGGAGCTTCGCGATGGACCACCAGCGGCCGTTCGTGACGTGGAAGTTCGCCACCACGCTCGACGGACGCGCCGCTGCCGTCGACGGCACGTCGCGCTGGATCTCCGGGCTGGCGGCCCGCGTCGACACCCACCTCCTACGAGCGCGGAGCGACACGATGCTGGTCGGGACGGGCACGGTTGCTGTCGACGATCCGCAGCTCACGGTCCGCGACGCCGACGACCGACCGCTGGCCCGTCAGCCCCTGCGGGTGGTGATGGGCGAGCGTGACCTGCCGTCGGATCGTCGGATCTTCGACGGGCAAGCAGGCTCCCTGCACCTGCGCACGCGTGTGCCGGAGGCCGCTCTGGCCGAGCTCTTCGCGCGGGGTAGCCGACACGTCTTCCTCGAGGGAGGCGCCAGGCTCGCGGCAGCGTTCCTGCGAGCCGGCTTGATCGACGAGATCGTCGTCTACGTGGCCCCGGTCATCCTCGGTGCCGGGATCAGCGCTGTTGCCGACCTCGGAATCACCACGATCGCCGAGGCGTTCCGTCCGGTGGTGAGCGACGTGACCGTGCTCCCCGGACTGGGCGACGAGGAACCCAACGTCCGCCTCACCCTCATCCCCACCCGCACCACCGACCAGGAGTCCTGATGTTCACCGGAATCGTCGAAGAGCTCGGCACCGTCGAGACGATCGAGCACCAGGGTGATGCGATCCGCCTGACCGTCCGAGCCTCGACGGTGCTCGACGACGCCGCACCGGGAGACTCAATCGCAGTCAACGGCTGCTGCCTGACCGTGGTCTCGCACGACGGGGTCGTCTGGACCGCCGACGTCATGCAGGAGACGCTCGACAAGACGAGCCTGCTC
>JBAVCA010000290.1:0-11356 GCA_049586475.1 Nocardioides sp. | reverse complement strand
GGGTGCTCGGCGATGATCAGCCTCGGCTGATCATCGGTCTCATCACACCTCGAAGGAGCCCGCCTCGAGGCGCTTCTTGACGGTCTGCAGGAACCGACCGGCGTCGGCGCCGTCGACGAGGCGGTGGTCGTAGGTCAGCGCGAGATAGACCATGTGACGTACGGCGATCGTCTCGCCGAGGTTGGGGTCGTCGATGACCACGGGGCGCTTCACGACCGTACCCGGCCCGAGGATCGCGACCTGCGGCTTGTTGATGATCGGGGTGTCCCACAGTGCGCCGACGCTGCCGAGGTTGGTGATCGTGAAGGTGCCGCCGCCGAGGTCGTCCGGACCGATCTTGTTGGTCCGGGTGCGCTCGGCCACGTCCGCGATCTTCTTGGCCAGACCCGCGATGGACAGGTCGCCGGCGTCCTTGACGACAGGGGTGATCAGGCCCTTCTCGGTGTCGACCGCGAAGGCGAGGTTCTCCACGTCGTAGTAGGTGACCTCCCCGGCCTCGGTGTCGATGGTCGCGTTGAGCTTGGGGTGCTCCTTCAGCGCGTCGACGGCCGCCTTGGCGAAGAACGGCAGGTAGGAGAGCTTGACGCCCTCTCGCGCCAGGAAGTCTGCCTTCGAGGCGTCGCGCAGTCGCGCGACGTTGGTGACGTCGACCTCGACGACCTGGGTGAGCTGAGCGCTCGTCTGCAACGAGTCGACCATCCGCTCCGCGATGATCTTGCGCAGTCTGCTGACCTTTTCGGTGGTGCCGCGCAGCGGCGACGGGGTGACGCTGCTCGAGCGTGATGAACCGGACGAGTCACCAGGGGCGGCGGCCGCGGGTGCCTCCTTCGGCTTGGAGGCGTCGAGGACGTCCTGCTTGCGAATCCGCCCGCCCACACCGGAGCCACTGAGCGAGGAGAGATCGACGTTGTGCTGGGCTGCGAGCTTGCGCACCAGCGGTGTGACATAGCCGCCGCCGGAGTCCGAAGACGACTCGCGCTGGGGCTCGTCCTTCTTTGCGGGCTCCGCCGGCTTCTCCGCCTTCTCCTCAGGCTCTGGCTTCCTCGACTCGGCCTTCTCGGGCTCTGGCTTCTTGGACTCAGCCTTCTCGGGCTCGGGCTTCTCCTTGGCCTTGGGCTCGGACTTCTCCTTCGCCTCGGGCTCGGGCTTCTCCTTGGCCTCGGGCTCGGGCTCCTCCTCGGCGTCGGGCTCGGGCTCCTTCTCCTCAGGAGCCGCGGCCCCGTCGCCGATCACTGCCAGCTCGGCACCGACCTCGACGGTCTCGTCCTCCTCGACCTTGATCTCCAAGAGCTTCCCGGCGACCGGGGAGGGGATCTCGGTGTCGACCTTGTCGGTGGACACCTCGAGCAGAGGTTCGTCGACCGCGACGTCGTCGCCAACGGCCTTCAGCCACCGGGTGACGGTGCCTTCGGTGACCGACTCGCCCAGGGCGGGGAGCGTGACCGACGTCTTCTCGCCGTCACCGGATGAACCGGAAGAATCGGAAGAACTAGACGATGACGCGGCAGGTTCGTCGTCAGACTTCTCCTTCTCCGGGGTCTCGTCTCCCGGGGGGAGCTCACCAGTCTCCTCGACGATCTCCTCTTCCTGCTCCGCCTTCTTCTCGGCCTCCTCCTCGTCGGCGGGCTCGGCCTCCGGTTCGGCCTCGGTGTCCGCGTCCGAGGAGGACTCGCCCTCCTCGCCGATGACAGCCAGCACCGCGCCGACCTCGACGGTGTCGTCCTCGGCTGCTCTGATCTCGATCAGGGTGCCGGCAACGGGAGAGGGGATCTCGGTGTCGACCTTGTCGGTGGAGACCTCGAGGAGCGGCTCGTCGACCGCGACGGAATCACCGACCTCCTTGAGCCAGCGGGTGACGGTGCCCTCGGTGACGGATTCGCCGAGCGCCGGGAGGGTGACTTCTTCTGCCATGGGTCTGGGGGTTCCTTCGTCTCGATGCGGCTGGTCAGGAGTGGGCGTGGAGTGCTTTGCCGGCGAGCGCGAGATGAGCCTCGCCCAACGCCTCATTCTGGGTGGGGTGGGCGTGGATGAGCGGTGCGACATCCTCTGCATGCGCCTCCCAGTTGTAGATCAGCTGGGCTTCGCCGATCAGCTCGCCGACGCGGTCGCCGACCATGTGGACCCCGACCACGGGACCATCGACGCGACGGATGAGCTTGATGAACCCCTGGGTCTTGAGGATCTGGCTCTTGCCGTTGCCGCCGAGGTCATACGTCAGGACCTCGGTGCCGTCGGCCCCGTAGGCCTCGATTGCGGCCGACTCGCCCAAGCCCACGGACGCGATCTCCGGCTGGGAGTAGGTGACGCGGGGGATCCCCGTCTCGTCGATCGGCTCGGGGTCGAGGCCGGCGATGTCCTCGGCGACGAAGATGCCTTGCGCAAAGCCACGGTGGGCCAGCTGAAGGCCGGGGACGATGTCACCCACGGCGTACACGCTCTCCACGTTGGTGCGGCAGCGCTCGTCGGCGAGCACGAAGCCGCGCTCCATCGCGACGCCGAGCTCCTCGTAGCCGAGGTCGGCCGTCGTCGGGCCGCGCCCCACAGCGACCAGCAAGAGCTCGGCCTCGATGACACTCTGCTCTCCGTCGGCGTTCTCGATCGTGACCGCGACACCGTCGTCGGTGGTCGTGACGCTCTGAAATAGACTGCTGGTCCTGGCCGTGATCTTGCGCTTGCGGAAGGCGCGCTCCAAAGCCTTGGAGGAGGCCTCGTCCTCGGCGGCCACGAGTCGGGGCAGGGCCTCGACGATGGTGACCTCGGCACCGAAGCTGCGCCAGACGCTCGCGAACTCGCACCCGATGACGCCACCACCCAGGACGATGACCGACGCCGGCACCCGCTCGAGACGCAGGGCTTGTTCCGAGGTGAGGACCCGTTGGCCGTCGATGTCGAGCCCAGGCAGCGACTTGGAGTAGGAGCCAGTGGCGAGCACCAGGTGTCCGCCGATGTAGGTCGTGTCGCCGACGGTGACCTCGCGGGCGCCGGTGACGCGACCGGCTCCTTCGATCACGGTGATCCCGCGACCCTTGATGAGGCCCGCCAGCCCCTTGTGCAAACGGCTGACCACGCCGTCCTTGTAGCTGTTGACACCGCTCATGTCGATGCCCTCGAAGCTGGCGAGCACGCCGTACTGCTCCGACTCGCGAGCGCTGTCGGCCACCTCGGCGGCGTGCAGCAGAGCCTTGGTCGGGATGCAGCCGACGTGCAGGCAGGTGCCACCGAGCTTGTCCTTCTCGACCAGTCCGACGCTGAGCCCGAGCTGTGCTGCGCGCAGGGCGCAGGCATAACCTCCCGAGCCCGCACCGAGGATGAGTACGTCGAATTCGGCGTCGGCCACGCTGGTCCTTCCGTCAGTGGACGGCCCATCTTTGCACTACTCGTGACTCGGGTCACCGGGGGTTCTGACGACATCGCTTCGAGGCACCGGGCAGACTGTGTGACATGGGTTTCCTCGACCGCTTTCGCCGCGGCTCACGCACCAAGATGAGCGGGCCCGCCCGCGACGGCCTCCGCACCGGATCGACCACGGTCCGCGCAGCCGACAAGGTCGACGAGCAGCACCTGCATGCCTTCGTCGAAGCCAGGCGCGGCGTGGAGGGCTTCGTCGAGCCTCGGACTGCGGTCAGCGAGGTCACGCTGCTGCTCGTGGCTTTCGATGGTGAGTGGACCAGGCGACGGGTGCCGTCGGTGAACTGGGCGCACGACTTCTGCAACAAGCACCGGGTGCCGTCGTACGACGCCGGGCTCGTCGGCATCCCGCAGCGAATGCGGGACTACAACTCGCGGATCAAGCAGCAGCGGCGTCAGCAGGGCTTGCAGTAGGTACCGCAGGCCCTGACCGGTCCGGTGCGCTAGCTCTTTGCCTCGGCGAACGCTCGGGCGAACTCCACCAGGGTGGCGACCGCGACCCCGGTGCCGCCGCTGCTGAGGTGGCCCGTCGGGCCCCCTGAGTTGAACGAGGGGCCGGCAATGTCCAGGTGCGCCCAGGGCAGTCCGGCGGTGAACTCGCGCAGGAAAGCGGCGGCGAACAGGCCGCCACCCCACCGGATCCAGTCGTGCTGGGACAGGTCGGCGATCTTCGAGCTGTGCACCCGCTCGACCATCTGCTCGGGAATGGGCATGTGCCAGAAGTCTTCCCCGCCGGCGGTGGCCGCGGCGAGGACGTCGGAGACCACGTCGTCGCTGCCCATCACGCCGGACACCTTGTCGCCCAGCGCGACGACCATCGCGCCGGTCAGGGTGGCGACGTCGAGGATCACGTCGGGCTTCTGCTCGGTCGCCAGGACCAGGGCGTCGGCGAGCACGAGGCGCCCCTCGGCGTCGGTGTTCATGATCTCCACGGTGCGGCCGCCGCGGATCGTGATGACGTCACCCGGGCGCATCGCCGAGCCTCCGAGCATGTTCTCGGCCAGGGCGGCGTACGCCGTGACCTTCACCGGCAGTCCCAGATCGGCGATCGCGAACGTCGCGTTGATGACGGCGGCCGCACCGGCCATGTCCGACTTCATCTCGTGCATGCTCGCGGCAGGCTTGATGCTCAGCCCGCCGGAGTCGAAGGTGATGCCCTTGCCGACCAGGGCGAGGTGGCGCTTGGCGCCCTTCGGCTCGTAGGTGAGGGTGACCAGGCGCGGAGGCGCATCGGAGGCCGACCCGACCCCGAGCAGGCCGCCGCAGCCGAGCTCGGCAAGCTGCTTCTCGTCGAGTACCTCGACCTTCACCTTTCCGCCGCGCCCACGGGTCTTCACGGTTGCGGCGACGTCGTCGGCGAAGCTGGGGGGCCGCAGGTCGTTGGGAGCGGTGTTGACGAGGTCTCGGGTCCGGGCGACCGCAGCAGCGATGACCTGACCCTCCTCGAAGGCCGAGATCGCGTCCTTCTTCCGAGCCTGTTCGCTGAGGACGATCACGTCGCCGGCGACCTTGCTCGAGCTCGAGGTCTGGTAGGTGGTGAAGGCGTAGGAGCCCAGGGCGAAGCCCTCGGTGGCAGCGCGCACCAGCTGGGGCGAACCCGCGGGAAGCGCAAGCGCGACCGATGCGGCGTTGGTCAGCGCGCGGGCAGCGGCGCCGGCTCCGCGGCGTACGGCATTGCCGTCCACGGTGTCACCCAGGCCGACGAGCACCAAGAGCGGCGACCCGATCGCACCCGAGGTGGGGACCTTGACGAGCTCGCCGCTCTTACCGGTGACGCCGAGCGCGGACAACAGCGGAGCGAGCTTGCGTCCGTAGGCCTTCGCCACGTCCTCGCCGCCGGGGGCCAGTGTCGGCCCGGACGGGCTGCTCATCACCCCGACCACGACAGCGTCGGCACGGGACTTGGCAGGGCTGGCGCTACGGAGCGCATAGGACGTCACGGAGGCAGGATAGGCGAGCGACCTCGACGTCACACGTCCGCGGAGCGGGCGGCCGTCTGGGGTAGGTTTTCGATCATGTCTTCAGAGCCCGAGCTGCTGCGTTCTCCGCTGCACGAACGACACGAAGCCCTGGGCGCCAAGTTCGCAGAGTTCGGTGGCTGGTCGATGCCGCTCGAGTACGCCGGTGAGCGTGGCGGAGTGGTCAAGGAGCACGCGGCTGTGCGAACGGCGGTGGGGCTCTTCGACGTCAGTCACCTGGGCAAGGCCACCGTGCGCGGGGCCGGTGCGGCGGCGTACGTCAACGCGACCCTGAGCAACGACCTCGCCAAGATCGGGCCCGGGCGAGCGCAGTACACACTGTGCTGCGACGAGGAGACCGGCGGCATCGTCGACGACCTCATCGCCTACTACCAGGACCAGGACCAGGTCCTGCTGGTCCCCAATGCTGCCAATACCGCCGAGGTGGTGCGCCGGCTGGAGGCCGGTGCGCCCGACGGGATAACGGTCGTCGACCGGCACCGTGACTACGCCGTGCTCGCGCTGCAGGGGACCGCCTCCGACGAGGTGCTGAGCGCGGTCGGGCTGCCTGCCGGGCACGACTACATGAGCTTCGTCGAGAGCGAGCTGCCCGGTGCCGACGGTGTCGGCGTGGTGGTGTGCCGTACCGGCTACACCGGTGAGCGTGGCTACGAGCTCATCGTCGAGAACGATGCTGCGGCCACCCTGTGGGACGCCCTGATGGCTGCCGGAGAGTCCTTCGGGATCGTGCCGTGCGGCCTCGGGGCGCGGGACACCCTGCGCACCGAGATGGGGTACCCGTTGCACGGACAGGACATCTCGCTCGAGGTCACCCCCAACGAGGCCCGGTTGGGCTGGGCCGTCGGATGGGGCAAGGACGCCTTCTGGGGGCGCGACGTGCTGGTGGCCGAGAAGGCGCGGGGCCCGCGTCGGCGCCTCGTCGCGCTCAAGGCGACCGGCCGGGCGATCCCACGACCGCACATGGGAGTGAGCCTCACCCCGGACCTCCGGGTCGGCGAGATCACCTCCGGCACCTTCTCCCCGACGCTCAAGCAAGGCATCGCCCTGGCCCTGGTGAGCTCGGGCCTGAACCCCGAGGCCGAGCTCGGCGTCGACGTCCGCGGTCGGCGCGAGATGTTCACCCAGGTCAAGACACCGTTCGTCGACACGTCGGTGAGGGAGTCATGAGCCTGCCCAACGTGCCCGACGAGCCACCGACCTTTCGTCGCGCCAACGCGGCGGAGCGGCCCTGGGTGTGGCGCCTGGAGAACGCCGCGGGTGAAGAAGTCACCGTGACCGGCGATCTCGAGGGGCAGCGCTTCACCAACCAGGCCGATGCCGAGTCGTGGGTGGGCGAGACCTGGGCAGACCTGGCCGACGTCGGCGTCGATGCGGTGGTGCTCTTCGAGCACGACCGGCGCGTCTACGGGCCGATGTCGCTGCACCCCTGAGCCAGCTGGTCGAGGGCCTGTCGGTCAGCGATGGCGCTACGATCAGCGCGACGCCTCAGGCGGTCGACCAGTCGACTCCCTGCCCTTGCGCGCCTCATCTCCAACCCGTTGACGGTCTCGACCCACCGGTCGGTCCGATACGATTCGCAGATGGCCGACACCCCTGAACCTGCCACGTCAGACTCGTCGACCGACAGCGTCACCCTGCGCATCGATGCCGCTCCGGAGCGCATCTACAGCATCGTCTCCGACATCACCCAGATGGGTCGCCTCAGCCCCGAGTGCACCGGTGGCCGCTGGCTGGGTGGGGCAACCGGTCCCGGGGTGGGGGTCCGCTTCCGGGGTCACAACAAGCGCGGCATCGTGCGCTGGTCGACCACCAGCACCGTCGTGGCCGCCGAGCCCGGTCGGACGTTTGCCTTCGAGACGCGCGAGAGCGGCATGCGATGGAGCTATGACCTCGCCGCGGACGGCACGGGCGCCGTGGTCACGGAGAGTCGCGCGCGGTACAAGCCTCGCGCCAAGATCGCCGGCTTCTTCACCGCGGTCGCGCTCGGTGGCATCGAGCACCACGACGATGAGATCTTCGCGGGGATGCGGGCCACGCTGGACCAGGTCAAGGCCATCGCCGAGTCCTGACCTGTTGCTTCTGCGCTGCCCACCCCCGGGATGTGCAGGGGGCGCGTCCACGTCGACGTCGAGGACGCCGTGGTCTGGGTCGGCGGCACACCCTGACGACGATCGTCGGAGCGGTAGCCCTGCAGTAACCTCAGGCCCGTGCAGCAGTACCACGACCTCCTCCAGCGAATCCTCGACGACGGCGCCGAGAAGAGCGACCGCACCGGCACCGGGACGCGCTCGGTGTTCGGCCACCAGATGCGCTTCGACCTGAGCGCGGGCTTCCCGCTGGTGACGACCAAGAAGGTCCACACCCGATCGATCTTCGCTGAGCTGCTGTGGTTTCTTCGCGGGGACACGAACGTGCGGTGGTTGCAGGAGCGGGGCGTCTCCATCTGGGACGAGTGGGCCGACGATGCCGGCGACCTGGGGCCCATCTACGGCTATCAGTGGCGTTCCTGGCCGACCCCCGCCGGTCACCACGTCGACCAGATCGCCGAGGTGGTCGAGCAGATCCGGACCAACCCCGACTCACGGCGCCACATCGTCTCAGCGTGGAACGTGGCCGACATCCCGCAGATGGCGCTCGCTCCGTGTCACACGATGTTCCAGTTCTACGTCGCCGAGGGCCGGCTCTCGTGCCAGCTCTACCAACGCTCGGCCGACGTCTTCCTCGGCGTGCCGTTCAACATCGCTTCCTATGCGCTGCTGACCCACATGGTCGCCCAGGTGACCGGGCTGGGAGTCGGTGACTTCGTGCACACGCTCGGCGACGCCCACCTCTACCTGAACCACCTCGACCAGGCACGGCTCCAGCTCTCCCGGGAGGCACGGGCGCTGCCCACCCTCGAGCTGGACTCTTCGGTGACCGCCTTGGACGCCTTCGACCTCGAGCACATCGCGCTCAACGGCTACGACCCGCACCCGCTGATCAAGGCACCCATCGCGGTATGAGGGTCATCGCGATCGCCGCCGTGGCCCGCAACGGGGTGATCGGGTCCGACGGCTCGATCCCGTGGCACCTGCCCGCAGACTTCGCCCACTTCAAGACCACGACCCTCGGCCACACACTGCTGATGGGACGCGCGACCTACGACTCGATCGGTCGCCCGCTCCCCGGACGCAGCACGATCGTCCTCTCGCGCGACGCGGCGTTCTCGGTGAGCCACGAGTCGGTCACGGTCGCGCGCAGCGTCGGGGAGGCCCTTGCCCTCGCGGCCGAGCTGCCGGGGGACCTGTACGTCGCCGGAGGAGCCGCGGTCTACGAGGCACTCCTGCCGCACCTCGACGAGCAGCTCATCAGCGAGGTCCACCTCGAGCCGGCGGGTGATACCCACTACCCGGCGATCGACCGTGCCACCTGGCACGAGGTCGAACGGCGTCGGCACGAGGAGTTCGACGTGGTGCGCTGGCGTCGGGTGGCACAGAGCAGCTGAATGCGCGCGTGACAGGCTGGCGCCATGGAGCTGCGCATCTTCACCGAACCACAGCAAGGCGCCACCTATGAGGACCTGCTCGCGGTCGCACTCCACGCTGAGGAGCTGGGGTTCGGGGCGTTCTTCCGCTCCGACCACTACCTGGCGATGGGCACCGACGGCCTGCCCGGGCCCAGCGATGCCTGGATCACCTTGGCCGGGCTCGCTCGCGACACCAGCACGATCCGACTCGGCACGATGATGACCAGCGCTACCTTCCGGCACCCCGGTCCGTTGGCGATCAGCGTCGCCGGCGTCGACGCGATGAGCGGAGGCCGGGTCGAGCTGGGTATCGGGGCCGGGTGGTACGAGGCCGAGCACACCAAGTACGGCATTCCGTTTCCCAGCGTGGGGGAGCGCTTCGATCGCTTCGAGGACAATCTGGCGATCATCACCGGTCTCTGGGCGGCCGACGACTCCTTCTCCTACGTCGGCACTCATTACTCCCTCACCGACAGCCCGGCCTTGCCCAAGCCGATCCAGGCCAAGCCGCCGATCCTGATCGGCGGGTTGGGCAAGAAGCGAACCCCTGCGCTGAGCGCCCGCTTCGCCGACGAGTTCAACCTGCCCTTCGTCGACGAGACGACGACGGCCGCCCAGTTCGCCCGGGTCCGTGCTGCCTGCGAGGCGATCGAGCGCGACCCCGACGACCTGATCTACTCCAACGCCCTGGTCGTCTGCGTCGGCGAGGACGAGGCCGAGCTCGCGCGTCGAGCCGCAGCGATCGGTCGCGACAAGGGCGACCTGCGCCAGAACGGCCTGGCGGGGACGCCGGCCGAAGTGGTGGCCAAGGCCCTTCGCTACGCCGAGCTCGGTTGCCAGCGGCTCTATCTCCAGGTCCTCGACCTCGCTGACCTGGATCATCTCGCCCTGGTGGCGTCGGCCGTGATGCCGGAGCTCGGCAGCGATACGCTGAGCGCGTGAGCGATCAACGAACCGGCAGCGGCCCACGACCCTTCGGCCGGGTCCTCACCGCGATGGCCACAGCCTTCCAGGACGACGGTTCGGTGGACCTCGCCGGCACGGCACGGATAGCCGCACACCTCGTCGACCACGGGCACGACGGTGTCGTGGTCTCCGGGACGACCGGGGAGTCTCCGACCACCTCGGTCGCCGAGGACGGCGAGATCCTGGCTGCGGTCAAGGACGCCGTGGGTGATCGCGCGACCGTCGTGGCCGGGATCGGCACCAACGCGACCGCGCACTCCGTCGAGCTGGCGCGCCAGGCCGAGAAGCTCGGCGCCGACGGGCTGCTCCTCGTCACGCCCTACTACAGCAAACCGAGCCAGGCCGGCGTGCTGCACCACTTCCGCACGGTGGTCCAGGCCACGGACGTCCCCGTCATGCTCTACGACGTCCCGGGACGCACCGGCACCCAGATCTCTCTCGACACCTACGCAGCCGCGATCGAGCTCGACCCGGTCGTGGCGGTCAAGGATGCCGTCGGCGACTTCTCCCGCGGGGTCCGCCTGCAGCAGATGGGGTACGCCGTCTACTCCGGAGACGACGTCGCCAACCTCGGCTGGCTCGCTCACGGCGCCGCCGGGTTCGTGAGCGTCGCCGGTCACGCGGCCGGCCCGCTGCTGCGCGAGATGATCGTCTGCTGGGACAACGGTGACACCGCCGGCGCCCTCGACACCTTCACCCGGATGCTCCCCGCGATCGACGCCGTGATGGGCGTCCCCAACTACGGAGCCACCACCGCCAAGGCAGCACTCCAGCTGCTCGGCGTGCTCGACAACCGCAACGTCCGCGCGCCGCTGGTGCCGCTGGACGACGCTGAGGTCGCCGACCTGCGAGCCGGCCTCGCAGCCTCCGGCCTTCTCGGCCCCGACGCCTAGACAAGGACGCCGCACCTTGAGCCACCCGCACCCCGAGCTCTCCGCACCACCGGCGCTGCCGAAGGGAGGTCTGCGGGTCATCCCGCTCGGAGGTCTGGGCGAGGTCGGTCGCAACATGACCGTCTTCGAGTACGACGGTCGTCTGCTGATCGTCGACTGTGGCGTGCTCTTTCCCGAGGACCACCACCCCGGCGTCGACCTGATCCTCCCGGACTTCGCCGCGATCCGTGACCGTCTCGACGACGTCGAGGCCTTGGTGCTCACCCACGGTCACGAGGACCACATCGGCGCCACGCCCTACCTGCTGCGCGAGCGGCCCGACATCCCGCTCGTCGGCTCCCAGCTGACCCTGGCTCTGCTGGACAGCAAGCTGCGCGAGCACCGGCTCCTCGAGACCGTGCACCACCAGGTCAGGGAGGGGGACACGCTCACCCTCGGACCGTTCGAGCTCGAGTTCGTCGCGGTCAACCACTCGATCCCCGACGGGCTCGCCGTGGCCATCCGCCCCCGCGCCGGCATGGTGCTGCACACCGGCGACTTCAAGATGGACCAGTTCCCCCTCGACGGCCGGATCACCGACCTGCGTGGCTTCGCGCGGCTGGGCG
>JBAVCA010000289.1:0-5026 GCA_049586475.1 Nocardioides sp. | reverse complement strand
GCCTCGACCTGGCCACCGACGAGGAGCGCCATGGCTGCCTCGACGTGGTTCCAGATGTCGACGTGCTCGCCGACGGCCCAGGGGATGGCCCCGCACGGTTCTTGCATCGAGGCAATCGACGCGGCGGTCAGGGCGACCTGTGCTTCGGTGAGGATGTCGCGGACGTACGGCAGCGGCTCAGTCATCAGCGGCCGAGTCGTCGCGAGCGCCCGGCAGCGGCTTACGGAAGTAGAGCACCATCGACTTGCCGATCATCGGGTCGAGGACCTTGCCGGCCAGCCGTAGCGCCAGCGGCTGCTTCATGATCTCCCAGACGAGCAGCCGGTGGTAGGCCTTGGCCAGCGGGTGGTTGTCGTTCTCGACACCGACCGCGCACTTGATCCACCAGTACGGCGCGTGCAGCCCGTGTGCGTAGCCCTTGCCCTCGAACTCCATCGCCTCGCCGGGCGAGCCGTCGTTGAACCGCCCCGCCTTGGTAACCTTGTCGATCAGCTCGTGATCGGTGTAGATCCGGATGTGACCGCCCTCGGCGTTGTGGTAGTCGTCGCTCAGCTTCCAGTTGACGACCTCGGGGAGCCAGCGGGGCACCGAGACGGCGAGCGTGCCTCCCGGACGCAGCACGCGGACGAGCTCCTTGATGGCTTCGACGTCTGCGTGGATGTGCTCGAGCACCTCCGCCGCCACGATCCGGTCGAACTCGCCGTCGGCGAACGGCAAGGAGAGCGCGTCGCCCTGCTTGACGTCGGCCTCGGCACCCGGCGGCACCTCTCCGGCATCGCTCATCGCTCGGAACAGGTCCCGCACCCCGGAGAGCTCGTCGGCGTCCATGTCGAAGGCCACCACGTCGGCGCCGCGGCGATACATCTCGAAGGCGTGACGGCCGGCACCGCAGCCCATGTCCAGGACCCGGTCGCCCTGGCGGAGTCCGAGTCGGTCGAAGTCGACGGTGAGCATCAGTTGCTGTCCTTGCCTGCTGTGGATGGTGCTGTCCGGTGGAAGTCGGCGATCACGCTCTCATAGGCGGCTGCGACCTTGACCGCGACCGCACGCCAGCTGAACATCTCCTCGACGCGCTTGCGCCCGGCAGCGCCGAGCCGGTCGCGTCGCTCGGGGTCGTCGAGCAGCTGCTCGAGGGCAGCCTTGAGCTCTTCCACGTCACCGGGGGTCACCAGGTCGGCACACAGGCCATCGGGACCGACGACCTCTGGGATCGCCCCGGCCCGGGAGACGACCAGCGGCGTGGCGCAGGCCATCAGCTCAGCGGTCGGCAGCGAGAAGCCTTCGTAGAGGGAGGGGACGCAGGCCACCTCTGCCGACCCCATCAGGGAGACGAGCTCGAGATCGGAGATGCCGCTGACGAATCGCACGTGAGCACCGATGCCGAGCCGCTCGATGACCTTCTCCGTGCGCCCTCCAGGCTGCGGCCGGGTGACCAGGATGAGCTCGGTGTCCCGCTCGGTGCGAAGCTTGGCGAAGGCTTCGAGCAGCGTCACGATGCCCTTCATCGGGGCGTCGGCACTGGCCATCGCCATGATCCGACCAGGGACCCGCGGGCTCGTGGGCGGCACGAACATGTCGTCGACGCCGAGCAGGATGACCTGCATGCGCTCCGGGTCGACCCCGAAGTCCTTGGCGATGTCCCGCTTCGAGGTCTCGGACGGCGTCAGGATCCACCTGGCCTGGCGGGCGACCTTGGCCTGCATCCGCAAGAAGCCGTACCAACGCCGCAGCGTCAGCTTGCGGTACGGGTTGCGGGTCTGGCCGAGGTCGATCCGACGATCGAAGCTGATCGGGTGGTGCACGGTGGTGATCAGCGGCAGGCCGTACCCCTCGATGTCCAGCATGCCCGTGCCGAGCACCTGGTTGTCGTGGGCGATGTCGAACTCGTCCGCGCGCTCAGCCAGGATCCGTGAGATCCGGCGGCTGAATGTCTTGGGCTCAGGGAAGCCCGCGGTGCACATCGTGAGAAATTCTTCGACGTCGATGCGGTCGCGGAACTCGCGCAGCTTCGGGACCCGGAACGGATCGGGCTCCCGGTAGAGGTCGAGGCTTGGCACCTTCGTCAGGCGTACGCCCTCGTCGAGCTCGGGATAGGGCTGGCCCGAAAGCACTTCCACCTCGTGGCCCAGAGCGGCCAGCTCACGACTCAGGTGCCGCAGGTAGACGCCCTGCCCCCCGCAGTGGGGCTTGCTGCGGTAGGACAGCATGGCGATACGCATACGCGCGACCTCTTTCCTCGGATCTGTGACGGGAGCGACTCCCGTGTGCGTGACGCGCCGGGCCGGTCGTGAATAGAACGTGTTCCTATTATGGACCACAGACCGGTAGCCTAACGCCGTAATGCAGTCAGATAAGACACAGTCTTCCCTGCGCACCGGCAGGCGACGGCAACCCATGGGGGTCCCGATGAGCACCACCAACTCGCTGACGGTCGACGAGCTCGGTTCCGCTGCGCAGCGCGACCGCCGAAAAAGGATTCTCGACGCGACCTTCGAGCTCGCCTCCGAGGGCGGCTTCGACGCGGTCCAGATGCGCGCGGTGGCCGACAAGGCCGAGGTGGCCCTGGGCACGCTCTATCGCTACTTCCCTTCGAAGATCCACCTGTTGGTCTCCGCGCTCGCGCGCGAGTTCGACCGCCACGAGGTCCTGCTCCGGCAGATGGGCGACATCCCCGGGGACGGCGCCGCCGAGCGAGTCATCTTCATCCTGAAACGGACCACGCGCGGGTTGCAGGGCGACCCCAAGCTCACCGAGGCGCTGACCCGGGCATTCATGTTCGCCGACTCCTCGGTCGCTGCTGAGATCCACGCCGTGGGCATGTCGTTGACCACGATGCTGACGCACGCCATGCACTCGGGACAGCCGGCGGAGAGTGCCGAGCCGACCGCCGAGGACATCGCCGTGGCGCGCGTCATCGGCGACGTGTGGCTCTCGGCCCTGATGGCGTGGGTCACCGGTCGCTCGACAGCCGCCGAGACCGGTGCCCACCTGGAGACCGCGGTCGGGATGCTGCTACGAGACTGACGCTGCCGTGGTGCCGCCGAGGTCCATCAGCGGCAGCCCGAGCTTGCGGTGGTCCCACGAGCGAAGCCGGTCGGCGTCGAGCCGCACCACGACACGGTTGCGTGCCATCACCTCGACGAATGGCTTGAGGTCCTCGGTGTAGGGCGCGTTGTAGCGCTCGAAGATCCGTACGCAGACGTCCCACACCACGTCCTCGTCCTCGATCACCGCGCCGCTGCCTTCGAGAGCCACCCCGCGCAGCTGGTCGTAGGTGTGGCCGGCCTCGACGAGAAAGCTCATCCGTGGGTCACGCCGCAGGTTCACGACCTTCTGCGACTTGGCCTTGGTCTCGATCCAGACATGGCCCTCGTGCCAGTCGTACCACATGGCAACCAGGTTCATCTGACCCTGAGGGCCCTGGGTCGCCACGGTGCAGGAGCGCTGCTGGACGAGGAACTCGTCGGCCTCGTGCTCCGACATCACGATCTGCCCGCGCTGGTTGGCCATCGCCGGTCCTCTCAGCCGCCGAAGCCGTGGGTGGCAGTGACGCCGCCGTCGATCGCGATCTCGGCGCCGTTGATGTAGGACGCCTCGTCGCTGCCGAGGAACACGTAGAGGGGGGCGACGTCCTCAGGGTGACCCACGCGTCGGAGCGGCACCTTGGAGGCGCCGTACTCCATCGCCAGGTCGCCGCCGTGGACCCGCGTCATCGGGGTGTCGATCATCCCCGGGTGCACCGAGTTGACCCGGATGTTGAAGCGGCCGAGCTCGTGCGAGGCCCCCTTGGTCATCCCGCGCACCGCGAACTTGGTGCCGCAGTAAGCCGTCAGGTTGGCCATCCCGCCCAGACCCTCGGTGGAGGAGGCATTGATGATCGAGCCGCCGCCCAGCTCCTGCATGTTCGCCACCACGGCTTTCATGCCGAGGAACGGACCGAGCTGGTTGACCCGGAAGAGCAGTTCGTAGTCGGAGGCCGGCATGTCGAGAACCGTGCCGAATCGCAGGATCCCGGCGTTGTTGGCCAGGATGCCGACGAGACCGAAACGCTCGTTGGTGTCGCTCACCAAGGCGGTCCACGACGCTTCGTCGCTGACGTCGTGGTGTGCGAAGTGCGCGTCGTTCCCGAGCTCGTCTGCCAGCGCCTGGCCCTGCTCCTTGGCCACGTCAGCGATCACCACCTTGGCGCCCTCGGCGACGTAGGCGCGACTGATGCCGGCGCCCTGCCCCATTGCCCCACCGGTGACGATGGCGACCTTGCCGGCCAACCGCCCGCTCATACGCTCAACCTCATGATCGAATCGGCGGCGAACCCGACTGCGGGGTCGCGGTCGGCGAAGAACCCGCCGAGCTGGGTGTCGAGATCAGCAGCGGTCCACGACTCGCCGGCCTTGTCGAACCGCTGCTCCACGACAGGGGCCGCGACCAGGGCGACCATGCCGCCGTAGACGACGAAGACCTGTCCGGTGATCGAGTCGGCGGCGGGAGAGGCGAGGTAGGCCACCAGCGGCGCCACGTGCTCAGGCGAGTACGGGTCGATCTCCAGGCCCGACTCGTCGTCCCCGAAGACCTGGGCGGTCATCGCCGTGCGAGCTCGCGGACAGATCGTGTTGGCGCGGACCCCGACCTTGCCCAGGCCGCGGGCCGTGGAGAGAGTGAGAGCGGTGATGCCGGCCTTGGCCGCTGCGTAGTTGGCCTGGCCCGGAGACCCGCCCAGGAACGCTTCAGAAGCAGTGTTGATCACGCGGGCGTACACCGGGGCGTCGAGCTCTTTCGACCGCGCCCGCCAGTACGACGCAGCGTTGCGCGAGAGCAGGAAGTGGCCGCGCAGGTGCACGTGGATGACGGCGTCCCACTCCTCGTCGCTCATGTTGAAGAGCATCCGGTCACGAGTCATCCCGGCGTTGTTCACCACGACCTCGAGCGACCCGAGCCCATCGACCGCAGCGGCGATCATGGCGTCGGCGGTGGCTCGCTCCCCCACATCACCCTCGACGATGGCGACCTCCGCGCCCAGGGCCTTGAG
>JBAVCA010000288.1:0-2037 GCA_049586475.1 Nocardioides sp. | reverse complement strand
CTCCAGCGCCGAGTGGGCAGACCTGCTCGCCGGCGCCGGACCCCTGGTCCCGCACCGCGATGTCGAGGCGATGGACACCTTCATGATGATCTTCACCTCCGGCACCAGCGGCGACCCGAAGGCCGTGCAGGTCGCCCACCTGATGGTCCTCTTCTCGGGCCTCAACCTGGTGAGTCGCTTCGAGCTGACCGGTGACGACGTCTGCTACCTCTCGATGCCGCTGTTCCATTCCAACGCGGTCGTCGCCGGCTGGGCGGTGGCGATCGGCAGCGGTGCCGCGATGGTGCCTGCGAAGTTCTCTGCCAGCCGGTTCCTCCAGGACGTGCGCAGCCACGGTGTCACCTACATGAACTACGTGGGCAAGCCGCTGGCGTACGTGCTGGCGACTCCCGAGCGGGACGATGACGCCGACAACCCGCTGCGCGTCGCCTTCGGCAACGAGGCCGGCGACCGCAACATCGACGAGTTCTCTCGACGCTTCGGCTGCAACGTGGTCGACGGGTTCGGCTCGACGGAGCTGGCCATCATCATCACCCGCGAGGAGGGCACCCCACCGGGCTCGATCGGCAAGGGCCTGGACGGCGTGGCGATCTACAACTCCGAGTCCGTCACCGAGTGCGCTGTCGCGGAGTTCGACGAGCACGGGGCGCTTGCCAACGCCGACGCCGCGGTCGGTGAGCTGGTCAATACCCAGGGTGCCGGCTACTTCCAGGGCTACTACAACGACACGTCCGCCAACGAGGACCGGATGCGGCACGGGATGTACTGGTCCGGCGACCTGGCCTACCGGGACGCGGACGGCTGGATCTACCTCGCCGGCCGCACTGCCGACTGGATGCGTGTCGACGGGGAGAACCTCGCGGCGGCGCCGATCGAACGGATCCTGGCCCGGCTCGAAGCCCTCAACCAGGTGGCGGTCTACGCCGTGCCCGACGGTGAGGTGGGCGACTCGGTGATGGCCGCGGTCGTGCTCAACGACCAGGCGTCCTTGGAGCCGGCCGAGCTCGAGGCGTTCCTCGCTGCCCAGCCGGACCTGTCGCCGAAAGCCTGGCCGCGCCACGTGCGGATCGCGCCCTCGCTGCCGAGCACGGCGACCAACAAGGTGCTCAAGCGTGACCTCACCGCCGAGGGCGCGACTCCCGGCAACGGCGTGCTCTGGACTCGCGAGGCGCGCGGCACGGCGTACTTCCCGGCCTCCCCGTGAGCGACCCGGGCCCGGAGCCCGACGCAGCGAGGGGCGCCGAGGGCCTGCTGACGAGCGACCGAGCCAAGCTCGTTGCCCGGCGCGTGGGACCGGTGCTGCTCGTCGTGATCGGGCTGCTGGTGGCCCTGGCCGTCTACGACGGGCTCAGCGACGACACCGGCAACGCCGGAGTCTCCGGGACCTACCGCACCGTTGCAGACGACGAGTCGTGGCTGGGCTACCTGCCGGCAGAGGGCGCGGTCCCGGGTCTCTCGGTCGCCGAGCTGACCTCGGTCACCGAGGGCGGACCGGTCTCGCGTCGCGTCGACTTCGTCGTGCCGGGCGTGCCCGACGGGACGGTGACGCTCTGCTTCGTCTCCTTCGAGGAAGACCTTTCCGCGGCCTGCCCCGACGCCGCCCTGCTCGGGCAGATCGAGCGGGCGGTCGGCCTGCCCTACGTCGGCCTCGACGGTCCGATCGGTGCGCTGGACTGGCTCCGGGTCTACACCTCGCCCACTCCTTCGCTCCAGGACCTCGACTACCTCAAGCGGTAGCGGGGATCTTGCGCCCATCGGCCCGCGACCTCTCACCCGTGACGTCGAGACCCCTTGCGCTCCGGCACTCCGCGGCTCTAACCTGGACACGTGTCCAGTCAGGTGTTCAGAACGCCGCGCCAAGGTCTGCGCACCCGCCAGGCCGAGACGCTGATCAAGCTCCTCGCCGCGGGTGAGGACGAGTTGCGCGCCGTCGGTCATGAGGCGCTCACCGTGCGTACAGTGGCCGCACGGGCCGGGGTGTCGCCGGCCACGGCCTACACCTACCTGGCCTCGAAGAACCATCTCTTCGCCGAGCTC
>JBAVCA010000287.1:0-5340 GCA_049586475.1 Nocardioides sp. | reverse complement strand
GTACGCGGGGTGGGCGACGTACGCCCTGCTCCCCCGGCTCGAGGACGTCGGCCATGCCGACGTAGCCGTCCTGGGAGTGCCGTTCGACGCCGGCACCAGCTTCCGGCCGGGGGCGCGCTTCGGGCCCGCCCACATCCGCGAGCACTCGCGTCAGCTGCACCCCTACCACCAGATCCACGACTCCTACCCGTTCGGAAGCCAGCAGGTGGCCGACGCCGGAGACGTGGCGGTGGGCCCGTACGGGATCGAGGCGGCCGTCACGGCGATCGAGGACAGGGCTACCGAGCTCGTGGCCGCTGGGTCGCGCGTTGTCGCGCTCGGCGGCGACCACACCATCGCGCTGCCGCTGCTCCGAGCGGCGGCGCGCCGGCACGGACCGCTGGCGGTGCTGCACTTCGATGCTCACCTCGACACCTGGGACACCCTGCACGGAGCGAGGTTGTGGCACGGTTCGCCCTTCCGCCGGGCCTCCGAGGAGGGGCTGATCGACCTGCGGCGCTCCCAGCACGTGGGGATCCGCGGTGGTATCTACGACCCCCGCGAGCTCGACGACGACCGTGAGCTCGGCTTCGAGCTGATCCACAGCGACGCCTATCAAGAGCACTCGGTGCAGCACCTGGTCGACCTCATTCGACGACGCCTCGGCGAGGGGCCGGTGTACGTCTCGATCGACATCGATGTCCTCGACCCGGCGCACGCGCCGGGGACCGGCACGCCGGAGGTCGCGGGTCTCACCACTCGCGAGCTGTTCACGACCCTGCGCGGACTCCGTGGGCTCGACATCGTCGGGTGCGACGTCGTCGAGGTCGCGCCGGCCTATGACCATGCGGGATTGACCGGTCTCGCCGCCGCCCACACAGCTTGGGAGCTGATCGCACTGATGGGCCTCGGCTGACGGCCTGCCATTGGCCTGTCACTGGCCTGTCACTGGCCCACCACTGGCTCGACCCGGTCACCAGAGCGGCGCCGGGCCTCCGAACGGCAGCTCGACGAGCTGCGGTCCGAACTGGGCCGTATCCCGAAGGATCCAGTCGTCGCGAAGCAGCAGCACGGCCGAGGCCGGGCGCAACATGATCCAGATCCAGCGGCCGTTCGCCTCGCCCGCGACCACGGAGCGGTCCCACTCCACTCCGGATCCCCCGTTGGAGGACCTGTCGTCAGCCCTGTCAGTAGCCCCGTCGTCCGCCCCCTCGGTAGCGATGGTCGAGACAGTCCACAACGGGACGACCTGACGCTCGATCCGTACCCGCACCGCCGGTGGTGCGTAGCCCACGTGGGCTCCGGGATCGGGGTCGGCCGTACCGGCGATGCGCGCCCCCAACCCGACGCCGGCCTCCTCGGTGACCACCATCACGTCTACGGGTCCGTCCAGGGCGCTGGGTCCGGAGCAGCACGTCATCGTCGCAGTCGCCTGGTCGGGCTCGGCGCCGACGCAGGCGAAGTCGGTGACCGTCCAGCCCGGGCTGAGCGGCCACGGGAGCAGGGTCGGCATGGCGGTCGAGGCGCGAAGGTGGTCTGCGAAGGACTCGTAGGACACCTCCTGGGGCCGCCACAGCGGGTCCACCGGTCCGTGCTCGAGGCAGTCCCACCCCTCCACTGACCGGATCACCGGCGCCGCGCAGCGCGGGCAGCCGACGGTCGGGGACATGGCCCCACCGTCGCGCCACCCACAGCGCGCGTCAAGAGTTCCAGCGCAGCAGTACCGGTGTCTCGCGCTCGTAGCCGAGCACCGAGATCGTCGCAGTGTCGAGCCGGAACAACCGTCCATCGTTCACCGCGAGATCCAGCCAGCGCGCGGCCAGTGCACGAAGCGAGTGCCCGTGGGCGAAGGCCAGGGCGGGTCCGTCGGCTTCCCGAGCGCGGACGATGACCCGATCGAGGCGCTCGGCAACCTCCGCGCCCGACTCCCCACCCGGACAGCCGTGCGTCCACACGGTCCAGTCGGACTGCTCGGTCTCCAGCGCGCGGATCTGCGGTGTGGTGAGCCCCTCGTAGTCGCCGTAGGCCCACTCGACGAGATCATCGTCGTGGATCGCGTCGGCATACCCGGCCAGCTCCGCCGTACGACGTGCCCGCAACCGCGGGCTCGTCAGCACCAGCGCCGGGTCGAGATCCGCAAGTCGCGGGGCGAGGGCTCGGGCCTCTTCCTCTGCATCAGGCAGCAGCGGTAGGTCGGTCACCGACGTGTGGCGACCGTTGCGGCTCCACTCGGTGGGACCATGACGGACGATCCAGAGCTCGGTGGTCACACCCTCGAACCTAGTGCCTGGAGGGCTCGCCTCAGGTCTGCGGTCCGGCCCAGTTCTTGTCCGGCACGGGGACCGGGCGTCCGGGCTGCTCGCCGCCGCGCGCCTCGAGGTAGGAGTCCTTCGGCACCATCACCTTGCGACGGAAGATGCACACGATCTTGCCGTCCTGGTTGTAGCCGATCGTCTCGACGTAGACGACGCCGCGGTCGTCCTTGCTCTTCGACTCGGTCTTCTCCAGCACGGTCGTCTCGCCGTACAGCGTGTCGCCGTGGAAGGTCGGCGCAACGTGACGCAGCGACTCGACCTCGAGGTTGGCGATCGCCTTGCCAGAGACATCGGCCACGCTCATCCCGAGCAGGATCGAGTACACGTAGTTGCCGACCACGACGTTCTTCTTGAACTGCGTGGTCTCCTCGGCGTAGTTCACGTCGAGGTGCAGCGGGTGGTGGTTCATCGTCAGCAGGCAGAACAGGTGGTCGTCGTACTCGGTGACCGTCTTCCCGGGCCAGTGCTTGTAGGTCGCTCCGACCTCGAACTCCTCGTAGCTGCGACCGAACTGCATGACGACTCCTCGTGGCTGACGGCAATAGGTCCCCAGGAGAGTGGATCGCCTGGGACGCCGACCATCTTGGCAGGCGACCTCGCGCCGCCGTCCGGAGCCCGATCAACTGTGCCCGGTCGGTCCCGTTGATGCCCCGTCACCGCGCCGGCACCCGCGGCGCGGCGGGCACATCCGTGCTGACCTCAATGGCCGGACTCAGGCCCCGCCGCCTCCGGCCTTGCGGCGATGCATCTTGGGTGCGCCTCCGATGACTTCGGGCCCGTGGGCCTTCTCCTGGAGCGGGCCGTCCTCGTGGACGCCCTTCTCCTTGCCGCTCTTGCGATCGAGCGCCTCGCGCATCTTGGCCTTCAGGTCGTCGTTCTCAGCCACGGGTCCTCCTGGTCTCGACGGTGACGGCCGGGAGACGGCCGTCGCGACCACCTTGGCACCCGTCGTCGTCATCGTCCACGAGATATCGATCTGTGAGCAGGTCCACCACTCGCTGACCTAGACTCGGAGCACCTCGTGTTCACGAGGACGACAGGTTCGACGACCGAGCCGCGACCGTTCCCGAGAGGTGATGTGTGCGCCCCAGCAACACCCGTCGTGACCCGACCGTGCTCCTGGTCCTGGCTCTCGTCGTCGTCCTGGCCGCACTCGTCGCTACCCCCCTGCTGATGTCGTCGCCGGACACCAGCGGGCTCGCGGAGCGCAGCGAGGCGCAGATCTTCGCCACTCCGAGCGCCGTCGAGCCGTCGCCGCTGCCATCGGTTCCCGCGCCGACGAAGCGGGTGAAGCCGATGCGCGACCGTGCCCCGAAGCTCGACATCAAGAAGCAGGGACAGCAGCAGTGCGTACCTGCCGACGAGGACGTCGACTTCACGGTCGTCTCCTACAACATCAAGTCCGGGCACGTCGCTGGGTCGCTGGCCCGAATCTCGGAGGTGCTGCGCGCCAGCGGCGCCGACGTCGTGCTGCTCCAAGAGGTCGATCAGCTGCGGTACGCGTCCGGCCGCATCGACATGCCGGCAGTGCTCGGTGCCCAGCTGGACCTGCGCTACGCCTTCGGCAAGAACGTGCCGCACGCCGACGGTGGCGGCTACGGCACGATGATCCTGTCCCGCTTCCCCTTCGTCTCGGTCGAGAACACCTTCCTGCCGCAGCCGGCCGGCACGCAGCGGCGCGGTCTCCTGCACACCGTCCTGGATGTCGACGGCGTCGAGGTGAGTGTCTACAACACTCACCTGCAGAACGCTGATCCCGCCGCTCGGCTGCTCCAGGCCGCGGCGATCGACTCTTTGGTCGCAGATGATCCGCGGCCGCGGATCCTCGGTGGCGACATGAACGCACCGCCGGGCTCGCCGCCGATGAACGTGCTCACCCGACTGTGGACCGACACCTGGACCGCAGTCGGCACCGGCTCAGGTCGCACTGCCCCGGCCGGTGCTCCTCGGGCTCGGATCGACTACCTGCTCCATGGCGGCTCAGGTCTGGCGCCGCTGGCCACCGACGTGCTGCCGGTGCGACTCTCCGACCACCTCGCCGTGCGTGCGTCGTACCGGCTGGCAGGCGTCGGCGCGGAGATCTGCTTCCAGAAGCTCAGCTGAGCTGCCCGATCAGGACCCGTCGTCAGGACCCGTCGAGGTCGACGATCAGCCCGGCCAGCCCGGCGAGCGCCGCCTCGGCGACCTGCCCGTCGGTGACGTCGCTCGGTGCGACGCCCTTGACCTCGACCGGGTCGAGGTCCGACCAGTCCCCGATCAGCCGGACGCCGGACTCCCGCAGTGCAGCGACCGTGTGCCGGGTCTGCTCCACGACCCAGTCCTCCACCGGCAGTCCCAGGCTCGGCTCCTCGCCCCGTCGTGCCGCGAGCACGGTCTTGGCCAACAGCCGCTTGCGCAGCCGGAACATCGCCTTGGAGTTGACCTCAGCGTCGTCGAGCAGCTCGTTGAGGCGCCGCAACGCCAAGATGGAGGCCAGGCCCAGGGACTCGTTGGCCGTCTTCACCACCGGATCGGATCCGAAGTCGACCCCGGTCGCCGCTCCGAAGCGACGCGCCAGCTCGGACCGGTCGGCCCCGGGCTGCGGAACGGTCACCACGCAGACGCGGTCGACCCCGACGATCGCGGACCACTCCGCGACCAGCCGAACGACGTGCTGCTGACGCCAGAAGCTGCCCGCGGCCGAGGCGCGGTCGTGGACCCCCTCCTCGCGACCGGGAGCCTGCGCAGCCACCGCCCGGTGGTACTCCTCCCACGACCAGGAGCGACCGTTCTGGATCGTCTCCTGCCACATCGAGACCAGCGTCCGGTTGAGGTCTCGCACCGTGAAGACGACGTCGACGTCGCCACCGAGCTCCTCGACGATGCGGGTCGCTCGCTTCGGCTTCACCGGGCCGAGGAACTCCATCGAGATGATCGAGGGTCCACCGCGGTGCTCGGCCACCTCGCTCAAGGTCTGTTCCCAGGCGTCGCGCCGCTTGTCTGCGATCCCGATGGCCTGCTGGATCGCACGTGACTGGTGGCCCCACGCCTTGCCGGGCACGAGCAC
>JBAVCA010000286.1:0-3104 GCA_049586475.1 Nocardioides sp. | reverse complement strand
GTTTCGGGGCAGGCGTCCTACTCGACTTGGCCCCACCGGCTGATCACGTGGCCGGGCGGTGGGCCCTGGCCCTGATGCTCGTCGGCTATGTAGCCGGTCGGGTGCGCAGCGACGTCCTGCCCTCGGTCGGGACCTGCCTGGTGACCGTCGCAGCCTGCTCGTTCCTGGGATCCTCCGTCTTTGCGATCACTGGTCTGGTCCTCGAGGACGCGAGCTCCGGAGTGCCGGACCTGATCCGGGTGACGCTCGCCGCCGTCGTGTGGAACGTCGTCCTCACCGCCTTCGTGCTTCCGCCGGTGACAAGGGTCCTGGACCGGCTCGAACCCGAGCGGCTGGCCCTGCAATGAGCTGGACCAGCACCTCGCGGCCGCAGCGGCCGACTGGTGATACCGCTACCACCAGCCGGCTGCGGTTGGTGATCATCCAGGCGCTGGTCTTCTCGCTCTTCGCGACTCTCCTGGTCAGGCTCTACTACCTGCAGGTCGTCTCCGGAGACGAATACCAGGGGCGCGCGGCGGCCCAGTCGGTGCGCGAGATCGTCCTGCAGCCCTCGCGCGGTCTGATCGTCGACGACCAGGGTCGCCCGCTGGTCGCCAACCGCCTCTCGTGGGTGGTCTCGCTCGACCGCACGGTGCTGGGCAAGCTCGGCGACAAGCAACGCGGCACCCTCGTGCGCCGGGTGGGCGCGGTGGTCGACGTGCGCCCAGGCCTGGTCTCCAAGCGTCTGGTCAGCTGTGGCGACGACGGCTCCGAGCCGGGGATCTGCTGGAACGGCTCGCCCTACCAGCCGGTCCCGATCGCCTACGACATCGCCCAGGCCCAGGCTCAGCGGATCCGGGAGGAGCCCGAGGACTACCCGGGAGTGATCGTCGAGCAGCAGAGCGTGCGCGACTATCCCGAACCCTTCGGCATCAACGCCGCGCACCTGCTCGGCTACCTCAGTCCGATCACCGGCGACGAGCTCGACCAGGCCGAGTCCAACGGTGACCGGTCGGTCAACGGCGCCTCGGTCGTCGGCCGGGCCGGCGTCGAGCAGGAGTACGACGCGTGGTTGCGCGGGATGCCCGGCTACCGCGAGGTCGGGGTGGACTCGATGGGTCGCGTCATCGGGGACGAGGGCCAGGTCGAGTCCCAAGCGGGCGACACCCTGGTGACCTCGTTGGACGCGAAGGTGCAGGCCGTGGTCGAGCGCCAGCTGGCCGAGATGATCGCCATCGCCCGATCCACCCGCGACACCGTCACCGGACGCAACTACGTGGCCGATGCCGGGGCGGCCGTCGTCCTGGAGGCCGACACCGGACGCGTCGTGGCGATGGCCAGCCAGCCGACGTACGACCCCTCGGTGTGGGTAGGGGGCATCTCCAAGAACCAGCTCGCCGAGCTCTACTCCGAGAAGGCCGGACTGCCGCTGCTGGGCCGCGCGACCCAGGGCCAGTTCGCCCCGGGATCGACCTGGAAGCCGTTCATGACCGCGGGCGCCCTGTCCCATGGTTACGACACCGACACCCAGCTCAACTGCTCCTCCTCGGTGGCCGTGGGCAACCGTGCCTTCAAGAACTATGAGTCCGGCGCGTACGGCTACATCGGTTTCGCCAAGGCACTCGAGGTCTCCTGCAACACGTTTTTCTACCGGATCGGGCTCGACTACTGGCAGCGCTTCGGTTCCGATGTCGCCGACGTCGATGCCCGCGACCCGCTGGTCGAGGAGGCCAAGGCTTTCGGCTTCGGTGCGGAGACCGGGATCGACCTACCGGGCGAGGCGGCCGGCCGGATCGCTGATCGTCAGTGGAAGCGCGACTACTTCGAGTCGCAGAAGGACTACTACTGCGGCATCGCCGAGAAGCCGCGCGATGCGCCGGGCAACCGTGAGCTCTCCGACTTCGTCTACACCTTCGCCGGCGAGTTCTGCGTCGAGGGCTACGCCTATCGCGCCGGCGACGCGGTCAACTTCGCCATCGGTCAGGGCGACACCATCGTCACACCACTGCAGCTTGCTCGGGGATACGCGGCGATCGCCAACGGCGGCACACTCTACGAACCGCGCATCGGGACCGCGATCGTGGCCGCCGACGGCACGGTGATCCGCCGAATCCCGCCTAAGGTCAGCGGCCAGGTGGACGTCCCACCCGGCGTCTACGGCTACATCGACGAGGCACTCAAGGGCGTGACCCGGCAGGGCACGATGGCCTGGAGGATGGGCGGCTTTCCGCTCGACGAGGTGACCATCCGGTCCAAGACCGGCTCTGCGGAGGTCTACGGCAAGCAGTCGACCTCCTGGGTGGCGTCCTACTCCGACGACTACGTGGTGGTGATGATGATCAGCCAGGGGGGCACCGGCTCGGGATCCTCCGGCCCCGGGGTCCGCGCGATCTGGGAGGCGCTCTACGGCATCGAGGGCGAGGACGTCTATCCGGGACGCGCCGCGATCCCTGGCACCACGCTGCCTCAGCAGTTACCGGTCTTCCAGCGCAACGGCTCGATCCTGCCGCCGGCGCTGCGGGTGGCCAAGGAGGACCGGGAATGACCCGACGAGCTGGCATGGACTGGCTGCTGTTGGGAGCCGTGCTGTCGTTGAGCGTCCTCGGCGCGCTGCTGGTGTGGTCGGCGACCAACGCGCGCAGCGACCTGACCGGCGGTGACCCGCGCGCCTACCTGGAGAAGCAGATCGTCAACATCGCCATCGGTCTGGCGCTGCTGGTCCTGGTGCTCGCAACCGACCACCGCTGGGTGCGCATCGTCGCCCCCCTGGTCTACCTCGCCTCGATCGGCGGGCTCGTGCTGGTGCTGACCATGGGCACCGTGGTCAACGGGTCGCGATCCTGGATCATGCTCGGCGGCCTCTCGATCCAGCCCTCGGAGTTTGCCAAGCTGGCGGTCGTGATCGGGATGGCGCTCGTCGTCGCCGAGCGGGCCGAAGGGCGGTGGCGGCCGCGGATCACCAGCTTCGACGTGGTCGCGATGCTGCTCATCGCCGCCGTCCCAGCCGTGCTGATCCTGCTGCAGCCCGACCTCGGCACGATGCTGGTGCTCGCCGCGACGGTCTTCGGAGTGCTCGCCGCCGCCGGTGCACCGCGCCGGTGGCTGGTGCTGCTGACGGTCAGCGC
>JBAVCA010000285.1:0-3600 GCA_049586475.1 Nocardioides sp. | reverse complement strand
GAGCAGGGCCATCAGGTCACCAACGCCGACCTGCTTTCGCTGGGGCACCCCGACGTCGCAGATCTGCATGTGGACCTCACCGACCTCGGCCAGACCTATTCGGCGCTGGCCGGCCTCGCGACGATGGACGAGCTCGACCTGGCGACCAAGCCGTCCTACGACGCGGTGGTGCACTTCGCCGCGGTGCCGCGGATCCTGCTGACCTCCGACGCCGCGACGTACGCCGCCAATGTGTCCAGCACCTACAACGTGCTGGAGGCGGCCACCCGGCTGGGCGTGCCCAAGATCGTCTTCGCCTCCTCCGAGACCACCTACGGGATCTGTTTCGCCCGGGGGGAACGCCGACCGCACTACCTCCCGGTCGACGAGGAGCACCCGACCGTGCCGGAGGACTCCTACGCGATGTCCAAGGTCGCCGGCGAGGTGACCGCACGTTCGTTCCAGGCCCGAACGGGTGGCGACATCTACGGCCTGCGGATCAACAACGTCATCGAGCCGCACGAGTACGCCGAGCTGTTCCCTGACTTCGTGGCTGACCCGGCGCTGCGACGCCGCAACATCTTCGCCTACATCGATACCCGCGACCTGGGTCAGATGGTGCAGCGCTGCCTGGAGGTGGACGGTCTCGGCTACGAGGTCTTCAACGTCGCGAACGCCGACCTCTCCGTCGCCGCGACGGCCCAGGAGGTCCGTGCTCGCTTCTACGACGGTGTGGAGCTGCGCCGCGAGATGGGGCGCCACGAGACGTTCTACTCAATCGAGAAGGCGCGAGATCTCCTCGGCTACGCGCCGCAGCACTCGTGGCGCGACGTCGTCGCTGTCCCTGGTCCAGCGGCGGTGTGAGCCGCACGGCCGAGCGTCGGTCGCGCGGGCACGACGGGCCATCTGACGGACACAGCTCTTTCCTTCAGCCGCCTCCATCGTGGCCGCATGTGGTCCACCAATGGGAGCCCCCTAAACAAAGCAGGCTGCGGCTGATTTCTCGGAGGCCGAGTTCTACCTGCCGCGCGCTACGCCGTGCCGTAGCTTGGTCTGGTCAGGATGAGCGCCACGACGCTGAGCGCAGCGAGGACTCCATCGGGGATCCAGGTTCCCAGCAGAATTGCGTGGGCGAGGAAGAACGCGGGCAGGACCCACAGTGCAAGCCAGGCCCAGCGCTCGCCTGAATTGATCCCGGCGGTGGCTAGCGCGATCACTAGTGAGCCCAGCGCGACACCGGCGGTCGCGATGAGGGCGTTGGCGTCGTCGGGGTAGGCGTCTTTGCCGGTGGCGGCGTAGACGGAGCTGTAGAACACGATCGTCAGTAGCCCGGAGATGACCATGAGGCCCTGGGCGACTCGCTGAGTTGCGGTCATGGCTGGTGCCTTTCGCATCGGTGGATGGAGCAAACTCCACGCTAGGAATGGCCGCCTGTTGCTGCTAGGTGGTCGACCGTAAGAGCCGATCTTTACGGTCAACCGCACTACGGAAAGCCGTCAGCGAGTCCAGACTGGGAGCGTGCTGGAGATTCTCGTGATACCCGCCTGCTTTCTCGGCGCGGCGCTGATTGGCTACCGCTTGGGGACGCCGCCACGCGTGGCGGGAGGGCTGGCCGCTGTCGGCTGCACGCACTTGCTCGCCTTTCTCGGGGCAGACCAGGCGCTGTCTGCCGGCGGCGTAGCGGCGGACTGGATTCATCTCGTCTCACAGTGGTTGTTCTCTACTGGCTTCGCCGCGTTCGTGTGGCTCGCTGCGACCTACCCGACGCAGCGGCCCTCAACCCGTCTCGTCGCCGTGGCGGCCGCGCTCGCTGTCGCTGGCCCGGCACTTGCCGCGATCTCTGGCCCGACGCCGTCGATCCTCGACGACCAGCGCGAACTCGGCCCAATCCTGCACGTACTGCCCGCTTCGGCGGCGAGCATTGTTGCCGTGCCGCTCATGTTGCTGCCGGTGCTGGCGGTCATCACGTTCGTCGCGCGCTATCGGCGCGCAACGGCCCACGACCGCGCAGCGATGCGCTGGCCGATCGCAGGACTTGCCTTCATAGCTGTGCTCGTCATCGCCGGCACCACCCTCGGTTCGGAGCGGCAGGGGGTGGTGACTGCCCTGTTCCTGCTCGGGGCCCCGGCCTTTCCATTGGCGCTTGCCTTCGGTCCGGTGCTGCGACGGCTCGACGGTCTGTCCGCGGAACTCGCCGACACCCGCGAGCGAGTCCGCACGCGTCCTGCCGTCCCGCCCGGGCTGCTGGGCCGGCTCTCGCCGCGCGAGGTAACGGTCTTGGAGTCGATGGCAGAGGGGATGGCCAATCCGGTCATCGCGAAGACCATGCACCTGTCGCTCTCCTCGGTTGAGAAGCACGCTACTTCGATTTTTCGCAAGCTCGAGATTCCTGAAGGCCCAGCAGTGCACCGGCGCGTCGCCGCTGTCGTCGCCTACCGTGACGCCATCGAAACGACGGAACAGCGCCCAGAAACGACCTGATCTGGCGCGAGGTGTGTGCTTCTGGCGGTGAGGGGACAGGAGCTCAGCTGCTCGGCCCGCTAGGCGCGGGGAGACGCAGCGCCTACAGGCCGCGCGGTGGGCGTCTCGCCGTCTGAGCTGGTGCGAAGCAGATGGAAGCCGATGAAGATCCACGCGACTGCGACGAGTGACATGGCGATCGGGATGTGGCCGAGCAAAGCGACAAGCAGCGGTACGCCGGGCAAGAAGGCGACCGCGAGCAGCACGCCCTGCCACTTTGGCACGGCGTCCGCCCGCGCGGCGGAGATCCCGAACAGAAGGCCGGTGACCAGCGTCAGAGCTAAGCCAGGCAACGCAACGAACAGGAATGCCTCATCAAGGAAGGGCGTGTAGTACTCCATCAGCGCTCCAAGCACGAGAAGCGTTGCCGCAACTGCGAACGCACGGAAGGTCCAGCGCTCGAAGCGCCTTGCAGGCTGCCTCTGCCGACGGTGGAGGGCGATCGCGCCGACGAGCATGAGCGCCAGCAGCACTGAGGTGATGCGACCGTAGGTCAGATAGACGGTGCGTGGACTCGCCCAGTCCCACAGGCCGGGGACGGCATCGAAGACGTCGTCCGTCCAGTGGATCACTCCGGCAGCCTCCGCGCCCTCGTCGCGGATGTAGGCGACGGCGTGCAGCGGTGCTGCGATCAAGACAGCCATCGACGCAGCAATCGACGAGCGACTGAGGGTGTGACTCGAAAGATTGAACACGGGCTGCCTCCCGTACCGGAGATGAAAGCCACCACCCGAGGGGTGGGGGCGACGGATTTGATCGTAGGAGATCCTCAGCGGCCGCGTCACGCTTCACTAGATCGAGCGCTGGTTGACGCAGCGCTGAGCATCGCGCTCATCTACTGCGATCCGCGCGGGCCTCGTCACCATCAGATCACTCTGACCTGCATATGCGTCGCTAGGCCTGGGCACGGATCAGCGTCGCATCGGGACGAGCCCCAGCATGACGTGCGTGACCGCAGTCCGCTGCCACTACATGCTCGTCGATAGCAGTGACACCGATACGAGCTGCGGCGGAGTTACGGCCCTTGCGAACCAAGACCCATCTCCGCACTGCTGTCGAGTGCTCCGGTCTAGGTCCTGATCGGGTACTCGATGTGCTGGG
>JBAVCA010000284.1:0-4311 GCA_049586475.1 Nocardioides sp. | reverse complement strand
TGGACGACCTGAACACCAACCCAGGATGGATGACGTGACCGACCACCCCCCCACTGAACAGCTGGCCGAGCATGAAACCGGGGCGTTCGCGATCGTGACCGAGCCCGAAGACCTGACCGCCGAGTGGTTGACCTCGGTGCTGGGCCGCCGGGTCGAGGCCGTGGTGCGCGAGCAGGTCGGCACGGGGCAGATGGGCACGTGCCACCGCCTGCGGCTGACCGGCGACCCGGCCCTGCCGTCGTCCCTGCTGGTGAAGCTGCCGGCCGCGGACCCGGCGGCGCGAGCGATGGTGATCGGCGCCTACGCGATCGAGCTGCGCTTCTACCGCGAGGTCGCCCCGACGGTCGAGATCAGGGTGCCGGAGGTCCATCACCAGGTCATCGACCTGGAGACCGGCGCGTTCACGCTGGTGATGGAGGACCTCGCGCCGGCCGCGCAGGGCGATCAGGTCGCAGGTTGCCTGCCGGAGCAGGCGAGCGCAGCGGCAGTCAACCTTGCGGGACTGCACGGTCCGCGCTGGTGCGACCCGACGCTGAGCGAGATCGAGGGACTCTCGATCCAGGGTGCGGGAGACGCCGCCCTACTGGCTGAGTTCTACGGGCCCGCGCTCGACATCTTTCTCAGCGGTCTCGGCGACCTGCTGGAGCCCGCAACGATCGAGACCCTGCGCGAGACGCGCGACCTTGCCGAGGCGTGGTCGCTCGGTCGGAGCGAGCGGTTCGGGCTGGTGCACGGCGACTATCGCCTGGACAACCTGATGTTCACCCCCGGCTCCGACGAGGTGACTGCCATCGACTGGCAGACGCTGTCGCTCGGGCTGCCGGCTCGCGACCTGGCCTACCTCGTCGGCACCGGCCTCGCCCTCGAGGACCGTCGCACGAGCGAGGAAGAGATCGTCACGACCTACCACGGAGCCCTGGAGGCGCATGGCGTCAGCGGCTACGACCGCGACCTGGCCTGGGAGGACTACCGCTTCGCGATGCTGCAGGGTCCGCTGGTCTCGGTCTTCGGGTGCGCCTACGGAGCCCGGACCGACCGCGGGGACGTGATGTTTGCAGCGATGGTCAACCGGTCGTGCGCTGCGATCCGCGATCTCGGCACGCTGGACCTCGTGTGAGCACGCCGGCGTACGGCGGCTTCTTCGAGCGCTCGGAGCTGACTGATGAGCAGGTAGACGAGATCGAGGCGCGCTTCGTGCCGCTTGCCGACGACCTGCGGCGGATGGGAGACCTGGCGATCGGGTCCGAGGTCGGCGACGAGGAGGTCGCCCAGGCGCGGGCACATCTCGCCGCTGCCGCCGAGCTGCTGGGCAGGCGATCCAGGGACACTCCCTCGGGAGTGCAGCACAACGCCACCGGACGCTCCTGGCAGTGGGGCAACGCGGTCATCGGTCGTCGCAACCCGGTGGCGCCGCCGATGACGGTGCAGCGACACCCGGACGGGTCCACCTCGGCTCGCCTCATCCTGGGCAACGGCTACGAGGGCCCGCCGGCGCTGGTGCACGGAGGGGTCAGCGCCTTGTTGCTCGACCACCTGATGGGAGTGACGGCGAGCAGCATGCGCAAGGTGACCGTGACAGGAACTCTGACGCTGCGCTACACGCGACCGTTGCCGTTGGGCGAGGTATGGCTGGCTGGGCGGATCACCGCTGACACGGGTCGCAAGGTGACGGTGACCGCTGAGATCGGCGGCGCTGACGGGGCTGCGGTGCAGGCTGAGGGCCTGTTCATCGTGCCGAGCTGGTCGGTTGCTGCGGGCACACCATGACAAGCCGGGCGGGGTCGCCCGACGTGCCGGCCGGCTGATCCGCCGGGTTCGGGACGCTTTCGAGAGCGCGCGGTCGCGACTGGTGCGACACTGGCCCGGTGGACTGGTACTTACCGGAAGGCACACCTGCAGCGCTACCTCTGCTGCGACATGAGCTGGTCGCGTACCTACGGCGTCATGGCGAGGCGGAGAGCGACTTCGACGCAGCCGAGCTCCTCGTCGCTGAATCGGTGGGCAACGCCGTCCGTCACACAGCGGGACCCGTCTGGGTGTCGCTCACCTGGAGGACCCAGAACCCGACGATGTCGGTCTACGACCTCGGGCCGGGCTTCGATCAGGGCTCCGATCCGAGCTCCGAGGCAGAGGCCGCCATCGCCAGTGGTCTGCCCCTCGGAGACAGCGAGATGGTCGAGGACTCGTCGCTCAGCGAGGACGTCGATCTGGACGCCCTGCTCGAGTCGGGTCGCGGGCTCTTCATCATGCAGACGCTGTCGGCTCATCTGCAGAGTCGCCACCGCGCCGGCGAGGGCCTCGTCGTCTCGATGACCTTGCCGGTCTCGCGACCTGCCGGGGTCGACCATGACCCGCCACGAAGCAGTACCGCGGCGCTGCCGTTGCTGGAGGAGTCGCTGCCCAGCGGGGGGTTCGGCAAGGAGTCCTTCCTGCGTGCGCTCGTCGTCCAGCTGGCTCAGACGGTCGAGGTCCAGCACGGCCAGGACTCGGCCGACGCAGCGGTCGCGCAGGTCGGCACCGACGTCGGCGGTCAGATGGAGGAGGAGTTCCGATTGGCGACGGCGATCGCGGGTCGGATGACGTCCGAAGAGATGGGCACGTGCTACGTGCGCCTCAAGCACGCCATCGACGGTGGCTTCCGGGTCCTGGAGGCCAGCGCGGATCGGATCGTGCTGGTCAACGACCGCTGCCCGTTCGGCGATGCGGTGCAGCAGGCCCCGGCGCTGTGCCGAATGACCTCGAGCGTGTTCGGAGGAATCGCTGCGCGCAACAGCGACCACGGCGCATCGGTGCTCCTCGAGGAGCGGATCGCGGTCGGAGACCCCGGCTGTCGTGTTGTCGTCGACCTGAACGTGCCCAAGCACGCGGCAGCTCCTGAGGCGCATCATTACGTCTCGCCTCAGCCGTGACCCAGCAGAGCGCCAGTTGGCCGCACCGGCCACGAGCGTCTGAGCGGTGATGCCTCGCTCCGGCGGTCCCCTGCTGGCCCTGACCGTAGCGCTCGTGCTGGCCGACTCGGCGGTGGTGACGCTGGCGCTGCCCGACATCCTCCGCGAGCTGGACACCTCGGTCGGGCAGGTCGCTGGGGTGCTGATCTGGTTCAACCTCGTCCTGGGGGTTGCCGCGGTGCCGGCGGCGATCGCACTGGCCCGGGTGCAACCCGCCGTACCCACCGCGATCGGCATCGCTGCCTTCGCGGGAGCATCGGCCTGGTGCGCCGTGGCCGGCTCGATCGACGTGCTGATCGTGGCACGCTGCGTGCAGGCGCTCGGGGGTGCGGTGGCGGTGGTCGGGTGTCTCGAGCTCTTGGTGGCCCAGTACGGCGAGCGCCGCGGCGTCGCCGTGTGGGCAACGGCCGGGGTGGTCGGCACGGCGACCGGACCGTTCGCCGGCGGGCTGCTCACCGAGCTCATCTCGTGGCAGGCGATCTTCGTGGTCCAGGTGCCGCTCGCCGTGCTCGCGGTGCCGGCTGCGCTCGCGGCATCGGCCGTGGCGACGGTGGCAACGGACCGGCACCGTCCTCACCTCCGGCCGAACCTGACGCTCGCGCTGTTGTCGGCGGCGCTCACCGCCGCGCTGTTCCTGTTGGTGCTGCTCCTGGTCGAGGGGTGGAGCCGCTCACCGGGGATCGCGGCGTTGACGGTGTCCGTCGTACCCCTCGCGGCGGTAGCGGCTCGCCCACTCGCTCGGGTCCTGAGACCGACCCACGAGGTCGAGGTCGCGGTGGGGTGCTTCCTGATCGCTGGTGGCTTGGTGGGACTGGCGCTCCTGCCGTCGGCCGACCTCGGGTGGACGATCGCGCCGCAGGCACTGGTAGGTCTCGGGCTCGGGCTGACCGTCGACCGACTCACGGCCAAGGCGGTAGAGCTGCGGTCGCCGCGAGCCGAGCACGCGGGCTGGACCATCGGCGCCCGTCACGTCGGCGTGGTCCTCGGGCTGGCGATCTTGACCCCGGTCTTCACCGCTGACCTCCGTGCGGCACAGGAGCCCGCCCAGAGCGCGATCGTGGCCCTGGTGCTCGACGCTCCGCTGCGCCCCGAGGACCGGATCGCAGTGGCCCAGGCCCTGGGTTCGGCCCTGTCGCAGCAGCAGGGACAGGTGCCCGACCTCGAGCCGGCCTTCGCTTCGCTGGAGGTCCCGGCCGAGGAGCAGCTCGCGGTGGCGGAGCTGCAGCGCGAGCTGGCGGATCAGCTCGAGCGTGCCGCTACTCGCGCGTTCCGAGACTCCTTCCTGCTCGGCGCCGGCTTCGCGCTGCTCGCGTTGCTCGTCGTGATCGCGCCCCGACGGCAGCGAGCGCGATGACGCACCGAC
>JBAVCA010000283.1:0-10651 GCA_049586475.1 Nocardioides sp. | reverse complement strand
GGAGTCGCCCAAGCCGCCCCCCGAGCGCATCAGCCTCACCTTCCCCGCGCTCAACCGCGCCGAGTCGGTGTGGTTCGTCGCAAGCGGGGACACCAAGGCCGAGGCGGTGGCCGCCGCGCTGTCCGCCGACGGCACTACGACAGCGACCCCGGCTCGCGGCGTCACCGGCCGCGACGAAACCATCTGGTTCCTCGACCACGCCGCCGCCTCCCGCCTCTAGTTTGTGGTCGAGTCGGCGTGTTTAGTCGCCGACTCGGCGTCTGGTTGCGGCCGAGTCGACGTGTTTAGTCGCCGACTCGGGCCTCTGTCCACAGGCGATCTCGGTGTGGTTGATGTCGTCGTCCACTTCGATGAGCGTGCAGGTCATGTCCAGCACCGGGTCGGCCATTCGTCTTCTGAACGCATCGTCTCCTCTGCCGCTCGACCGCCCGTTCACCACCACGATGGCCAGAGCGGAAGGCATCACCACCGAGCAGCTGAGGGCACTGACCGGGCGGGGCTATCTGCGACGCATCATCAAGGGCGTGTATGTCGCCAGCCAGTTGCCGGACTCGACGTCCCTCAGGTGCCTCGCGCTGGCCCTCGTCGTGCCCGAGGACTGCGTGGTCGTCGATCGTCACGCTGGATGGCTCCTGGGCGCCGAGATGGTGCTCGCTCCCAATGAGCACATCGATCCGCTACCCATCGCGGTGTTTCGACCTTCCGGCATGGGACGGCTGCGCAACAATCTCACTGACAGCGGAGAGCGCAACCTGGGCGAGAAGGACGTTCTCGAGCTCAACGGCGTCCGTGTCACCACACCCCTGCGTACCGCGTGCGACCTTGGCCGGGTCCGCTCCACCGACCGGGCGATCGCGAGCCTGGACGCCATGCTGCGACTTGGCGCTTTCACCCATGACGAGCTGGTGTACGAGGTCGAGCGATTTCGGCGGATGCGTTGGGTGACGACCCTGCGCACGCTCGCGCCACTCTCCGACGGGCGTGCGCAGTCTCCCGGCGAGTCCGTCCTGCGACTGCGGTGGATCGAGGCTCGGCTGCCTTCTCCGGAGCCGCAGTACGAGATCTGGTGCGGCGGACGGTTGTTCGCGATCCTTGATATCGCCACCGGTGCGACCCGATACGCGGCCGAGTACGACGGCGTCGAGTGGCATACCTCGGAGCTGCAGCAGCTCCACGACCGTCAGCGACGTGCCGCCCTGCGTGAGGAGGACTGGCTCATCGACGTCTTCGTCCGTGATGACCTTTTTGATCCGCAGGCACGCCCGGACCTCCGACTCCGCAGCGGTGCTCACGAGGCCGCTCAACGTAGTCGCCGACCACTGACCGGTGGAGCCTGACTGGCTCACGCCGGGTGGGCCTCCGAGTCGGCGTGTTTAGGTGCCGACTCGGCCACAAATGACAGCCGAGTCGGCGCCTTAACACGCCGACTCGACCCGAAGTTGGTGCCCGTGGGGCTAGAAGATGATGTCGCCGGACTTGCGGCGCGAGCGCAGCAGGGCGATGGCCTCGTCGAGGATGACCGCGGCCTCCTTGTCGGAGCGCCGCTCCTTCACGTAGGCCAGGTGTGTCTTGTAGGGCTCGATCTTGGGGGCCGGAGGCGGGTTGTCGGAGTCGACGGACGCCGGCAACCCGCACTTGGGGCAGTCCCAGGCGTCGGGGACCGTGGCCTCCATCGAGAACGTGATCACCGAACGGTGCCCGTGGGAGCAGAAGTACGTCACGGTCTGCCGCGGCGCGGACTCGCCTCGCTCCGCCTCACCCATCGGTCCAGCGCCTACGCGGCTTCCGCGAATAGCGTTTCCTCCACCAGCCATGGGGGGTGTCTCCTCAGGTGTGTGCGGGTTGGGGGGTGGTGCGGCTGAGGACCGGAGGTCCTAGTAAGCCTTCAACAGCCCCAGCGCGATGACGACGGCGAACCAGATGATGCCGACACCGATCGTGAAGCGGTCCAGGTTGCGCTCGGCCACGGACGATCCGCCCAGCGAGCTGGACACACCGCCACCGAACATGTCGGAGAGCCCGCCCCCACGACCCTTGTGCAGAAGCACGAGCAGGATCATAACGAGGCTGGCTGCGATGAGCAGGATGGTGAAGAGGAGTTCCACGGTCGGGAATCTTACGTCAGAGGTCGCGGAGTCAGAGGATCGGCATGTCGTAGAAGCGGCAGATCCCGCCGAACTCCTCTGCCTGGAGGCTCGCACCACCGACGAGCGCGCCGTCGACGTCGTCCTTGACCATGATCCCGGCGATGTTCGCAGCCTTGACCGAGCCGCCGTACAGGACTCGTACGGCGTCGGCCGCGGCCTCGCCGTGCAGCTCCCGCACGCGGGCCCGGATGGCGCCACACACCTCCTGCGCGTCCTCGGGCGTGGCGACCTCACCGGTACCGATCGCCCATACCGGTTCGTAGGCGATGACCAGGTCGGCGACCTGCTCGGCGGTAAAGCCGGCCAGCGAGCCCTCCACCTGCGCCAGGGTGTGCGCCACGTGCTCCCCCGCCTTGCGCACCTCGAGGCCCTCACCGACGCACACGATCGGCACCATCGAGGCTGCCACGGTCTTGTGCGCCTTGGCGTTGACGACCTCATCGGTCTCCGCGTGCAGCTCTCGACGCTCGGAGTGGCCCACCACGACGTAGGAGCAGCCCAGCTTGGCGAGCATCTCCGCGGAGATCTCGCCGGTGAAGGCGCCCGAGTCCTGCGTCGAGACGTCCTGGGCGCCGTACTTGAGCGAGAGCCGGTCGCCGTCGACCATCGTCTGCACCGAGCGCAGGTCGGTGAACGGCGGGACGACGACCACCTCGACCTTGCCGTAGTCGTGACGCTTGTCGGAGAGCGTCCAGGAAAGCTTCTGCACCAGCAGAGCCGCTTCTTGGTGGTTGAGGTTCATCTTCCAGTTGCCCGCCATGAGCGGGACGCGCTGGGTGCTTGCCTTGGCCATGTTCTAGTCCTCCAGGACTGTGATACCGGGGAGCGTCTTGCCCTCGAGGTACTCGAGGCTGGCGCCGCCGCCGGTGGAGATGTGACCGAACACCGATTCGTCGAAGCCGAGCGCTCGCACCGCTGCAGCGGAGTCGCCGCCGCCCACCACGGTGAGGCCCTCGACGCCGATGAGAGCGCGAGCCACGGCTCGGGTGCCGTCGGAGAACTCTGGCACCTCGAAGACACCCATCGGACCGTTCCAGAAGACTGTGCGGGCATCGGCGAGGGCCGCAGCGAAGTCGGCTCCGGAGGCGGGGCCGATGTCCAGCCCGAGGCTGTCTGACGGGATTGCCTCGGCCGAGACCACCCGCGGGTTCGGGGTCGCCGCACCGGTGGGGAACGTCGTGTCGACGACGATGTCGCCCGGCAGCAGGATCCGGACGCCGGACGCCTCGGCCCGCGCCAGGTACGCCCGGCAGGTGTCGAGCTGATCCTCCTCGAGGAGGCTCTTGCCCACCTCGTGACCCATCGCCTTCAGGAAGGTGAAGACCATCCCTCCACCGATGAGCAGCTTGTCGGCCTTGTCGAGCAAGTTGTCGATGACGCCGAGCTTGTCGGAGACCTTGGAGCCTCCCAGCACGACCACGTAGGGCCGTTCGGGCTCCACGGTCAACCGGCGCAGCACCTCGATCTCGGTGGCCACGAGGTCACCCATCGCGTGCGGGAGCCGCTGGGCGACGTCGTAGACGCTTGCCTGCTTGCGGTGCACGACGCCGAACCCGTCGGAGACGAAGAGATCAGCGAGCGCGGCGAGCTGATCGGCGAAGCGACCCCGCTCCGCCTCGTCCTTGCTGGTCTCCCCAGCGTTGAACCTGACGTTCTCCAGCAGGGCCACGTCGCCGTCGGCAAGACCTGCGACGGTCGCCGTGGCGGACTCCCCCACGGTGTCCGTGGCGAAGGCCACCGGCTTCTCGAGAAGCTCTCCGAGGCGCACAGCCACCGGCTTCAGGCTGTAGCGGGCCTCAGGAGCGCCCTTCGGGCGGCCCAGGTGTGCCGTCACGATCACGCGGGCGCCGGCATCTGCCAGGGCACGGATGGTAGGGACGCTCGCCCGGATCCGCCCGTCGTCGGTGATGGTGCTGCCGTCGAGCGGGACATTCAGGTCGGAGCGGACCAGGACGCGCTTGCCGGCCAAGCCGTCCTCGATCAGGTCTGCGACGGTCGCGGCGGAGTCGACCGTCACGTCAGAGGGTCTCGCCGACGTAGGCGATCAGGTCAGCAAGGCGATTGGAGTAGCCCCACTCGTTGTCGTACCAGCCGACGACCTTGACCTGGTTGCCGATGACCTTCGTCAACGGGGCGTCGAAGATGCACGACGCCGGGTCGGTGACGATGTCGGAGGAGACGATCGGGTCGGTGGAGTAGCGCAGGTAGCGACCGTCGGCGGCCTTCTCGATGATCGCGTTGACCTCTTCTACCGACGTCTCACGACCGGCTTCGAAAGTGAGGTCGGTGGCCGAGCCGGTCGGCACGGGCACGCGCAGTGCGTAGCCGTCGAGCTTGCCCTTGAGATCGGGCATGACCAAGGCGATCGCCTTGGCGGCCCCGGTGGAGGTCGGCACCACGTTGAGGGCTGCCGCGCGGGCGCGACGCAGGTCCTTGTGAATGTTGTCCTGCAGGTTCTGGTCGGCGGTGTAGGCGTGGATCGTGGTCATCAGGCCCTTGACGATGCCCAGGTCGTCGTGAAGTGCCTTCGCCATCGGAGCCAGGCAGTTGGTGGTGCACGAGGCGTTGGAGATCACCGTGTGCTGCGCGGGGTCGTAGTCGGTGTGGTTGACGCCCATCACGATCGTGATGTCCTCGTTGGAGGCGGGCGCCGAGATGATGACCTTCTTCGCGCCGCCGTCGATGTGAGCGCGGGCCTTGGTGGCGTCGGTGAAGAAGCCGGTCGACTCGACCACCACGTCGACGTCGAGGTCGCCCCACCTGAGGTTGGCAGGATCACGCTCGGCGAAGGCTGCGATCCGCTGGTCGCCGACCATGATCGCGTCATCGGTCGCCGACACGTCGGCGTCGAGACGTCCGAGGATCGAGTCGTACTTCAGCAGGTGCGCCAGGACGGCGTTGTCGGTGAGGTCGTTGACCCCCACGATCTCGATGTCGAGACCTTCGCTCTGCTGGAGGGCACGGACGGCCCGGAAGAAGTTGCGGCCGATCCGGCCGAAGCCGTTGATGCCTACGCGCACGGTCACTGATTTGCTCCTGAGCTCGACTGGTGGGGCTTGCTCGCGACCCTATCGTCCGGCCGGCTCGGCAACACGGTGAGTCCCGAGGTACGGGTGGAGCTGCCCGACCTCAGTCGTCCTCGGCGAGCATCTCGGGGGTGAGGGACGCCTCGGTGTCCGGGATCCCGAGGTCACCGGCACGCTTGTCTGCCATCGCCAGCAGGCGGCGGATCCGTCCAGCGATGGCGTCCTTGGTCAGAACCGGTTCGTGCAGCTGTCCGAGCTCTTCCAGGGAGGCCTGCTTGTGCTCCAGGCGCAGGGTGCCGGCCATGCGGAGGTGGTCCGGCACCTCCTCGGCCAGGATCTCCATGGCTCGCTCCACGCGGGCACCTGCGGCCACCGCGGCACGGGCCGAGCGACGCAGGTTGGCGTCGTCGAAGTTGGCGAGCCGGTTGGCGGTGGCGCGAACCTCGCGCCGCATCCGCCGCTCTTCCCAGGCCATCAGGGTCTCGTGGGCGCCGAGTCGCGTCAGCAGCTGACCGATGGCGTCGCCGTCGCGGATGACCACCCGATCGACACCGCGCACCTCGCGGGCCTTTGCCTGGATCCCAAGTCGGCGCGCGACTCCGACGAGCGCGAGCGCGGCTTCGGGCCCGGGGCAGGTGACCTCGAGCGAGGAGGAGCGACCGGGCTCGGTCAACGAGCCGTGTGCGAGGAACGCGCCGCGCCAGGACGCCACTGCGTCGCAACCGCCGCCCGAGACGACGGCGGGCGGGAGACCGCGCACAGGACGTCCGCGCTGGTCGAGGAGTCCGGTCTGGCGCGCCAGTGACTCGCCGTCCTTGACCACCCGCACGATGTAGCGGCTGCCCTTGCGCAGCCCGGTGCCCTGCACCACCACGACGTCGGACTTGTGTCCGAAGACCTCGTCGATGTCCTTGCGCAGGCGGCGAGCGGCAGCACCGGTGTCGAGCTCGGCCTCGACCACGATCTTGCCGCTGACGATGTGCAGGCCTCCGGAGAACCGGAGCATCGTGGAGACCTCGGCCTTGCGGCAACACGTCTTGGTGATCTGGGTGTTCGCCAGCTCCGCCTTCACCTGAGCCGTCATCGCCATGGGGGCGATCCTGCCACGGGCGTCAACAATGCTCGTCGCCCGACCCGGTCTCCTGCGACGCTGCCACGCCGTCGCCGCTCGCCATGATCTGTGCGTAGGCCGCGGCGAGCTTGCGGGGGTCGTGCCGAGGGCTGTGGTCATCGGCCGCTACGTCGGCAAGGACCAGCGCGGCGCCCGCTGCCGCCACCAGCTGGCGGAGCTCGACGAGGCGCTCGGCGTCAAAGCTGGACGGGTCGGCCAGGACGGTGTGCACCCGCAGACCCGGAGCATGCTCGAGCAGCACCCTCAGGTGGTCGGCAGGGCCGAACCCGCCGGTCTCGCCTACCTGCTCCTCGAGGTTGAGGACCACCACGAGCCGAGCCTCGGTCGCAAGGATCGCCTCCCGCAGACGGGGCACGCGCACGTGTGGCAGGACCGAGGTGAACCACGAGCCGGGTCCCATGAACGCCCAGTCCGCGGCGGCGATCTTGATGAGTGCCTCCTCGCTCACCGGCGGGTCGGGCGGCTCGAGGTCGATCGAGACGATCGATCCCTCTGTGAGGGCGACCTCGACCTGTCCCCGCACGACCGTGGTCGCCCCGAGCTGACCGTCCCTGTCGCCCCCACGCACCTCGGCGGTGATGTGCATCGGCGTGAGCGCCATCGGCAGCACCCGTCCCTTCGCGCCAAGCAGACGGCCCACCCAGTCAAGAGCGTCGACGTGGTCGCCGAGCAGCTCCCACAGTCCGACGATGAGGAGGTTGCCGACCACGTGTCCGCGCATCTCCCCCTCCCCAGCGAAACGGTGCTGGAGGACCTTGGCCCAGGTGGAGCCCCACTGATCGTCCCCGCAGAGGGCCGCCAGAGCCATCCGCAGGTCGCCAGGAGGGAGGACGTCGAACTCACCGCGCAGGCGCCCCGAGGAACCGCCGTTGTCGGCGACGGTGACGACGGCGGTGAGGTCATCGACGGTGAGGTCGTCGACGAGTCGTCGCAAGCCGCTCAAGGAGGCATGCAGGCCGTGTCCACCCCCGAAGGCGACGACCGCTTGGGCGCGATCGACCGTCTTGGCTGCCCCGGCGGTCATTCACGCCCCAGGTCGCGGTGCATGACGCGTGCTTCGAGACCCAGGGCCACCAGACGGCGGGTGATCTCCTCGCTCATCGCCACGCTGCGGTGCTTGCCGCCGGTGCACCCGATGGCCACTCGCATGAACCGCTTGCCCTCGCGGAGGTAACCGGCGCCGACTCCACTCAGCAGATCGACGTAGGTGTCGAGGAACTCTGCCGCGCCGCGTCGCGAACTGACGTACGTCGCCACGTCGGCGTCACGGCCGGTGTGGTGGCGCAGCTCGGGGATCCAGAACGGATTGGGCAGGAAACGCATGTCGGCGACGAAGTCGGCGTCCACCGGGATGCCGTACTTGAACCCGAAGCTGACGACCGTCACCCGCAGCTGCGTATTTCCCGGGGTCCCGAACGCGGCTGCGACCCGATCAGTGAGCTGGTGGACGTTGAGCGCCCCGGTGTCGATGACGAGGTCGGCATCGCTCCGGAGGTCGGCAAGCACTCGCCGCTCTCGGTGCAGACCGTCCAGGAGACGACCGGAGGCTTGGAGCGGGTGTGGCCGGCGGGCCGCTTCCTGACGGCGCACGAGGATCTCGTCGGAGGCGTCGAGGAAGAGCAGCGTCGTGCGGCGTCCGGCAAATCCCTGGGTCACCTGGCTGTGCAGGTCGGCGAAGAACGAGCCGGACCGGACATCGACGACCACAGCAACGGGCTGCTTCGTGCCAAGGCTGTCATCGACCAGACGGACGACGTCGGGGAGCAGGCTGGGTGGCAGGTTGTCGACCACGAAGTAACCGAGGTCCTCCAGCTCCTTGGCGGCCGTGCTGCGGCCGGCACCGGTCATCCCGGTGATCACCACCACCTCGCCGAGAGGGCGATCCGGGAGGGCATCGTCCTGGGGTACCACAGTGGTCTGGCTCATGACTCCTCGATCTCGCCGGTAGCGGTGTTGACGCTGACGGGGGCCGGGGCGCTGCCGGGCCCCGACGACACCGCCTGCTTGATGGCGGCCGCCGTCCTGGGACCGATCCCGGGGACCAGGGCGAGGTCGTCGAGCTCGGCCTCGCGAAGCTTCTTCAACGAACCGAAGTGCTTGATCAGGGTCTTGCGCCGCACCTCGCCGAGACCCGGGACGTCGTCCAGCATGCTCTCCACCATCGTCTTGGACCGACGCGAGCGGTGATGGTTGATGGCGAAGCGGTGTGCTTCGTCACGGATCCGCTGCAAGAGGTAGAGGCCCTCGGAGGACCGCGCCAGGATCACTGGGTCCTCCTGGGCGGGCAGCCACACCTCCTCGAGTCGCTTGGCAAGGCCGCACACCGGGATGTGGTGGATGCCGAGCTCCTCGAGGGCTTGCTGCGCGGCCGCCACCTGGGGCGGACCGCCGTCGACGACTACCAGCCCCGGTGCGTAGGCGAACTTGCGCGCCCGTCCTGTCTCGGGGTCCACCAACATCGGCCCCGGAGCCGTCCCGAGGCTCGACCAGCTGGGGTCCGGGCCGTCCACGGCCGACGCCGTCGCGGGCGGTTCGAGCGTCTCGTCGAGGAGGCGACGGAAGCGGCGGGTGATCACCTCGTGCATCGAGGCGACGTCGTTCTGCCCCTCCACTCCCCTGATCACGAAACGGCGGTACTCGCCCTTGCGCGAGAGGCCGTCCTCGAAGACCACCATCGAGGCCACCACCTCGGTGCCTTGAAGGTTGGACACGTCGTAGCACTCGATGCGCAACGGCACCTCGTCAAGCTCGAGCGCCTCGCGGATCTCTTCCAACGCCCGGTTGCGCGTGGTCAGGTCGCTGGCTCGCTTGGTCTTGTGCAGGATCAGCGACTGCGCGGCATTGCGGGCCACCGTCGCCTGGAGCGTCTTCTTGTCGCCGCGCTGCGGCACTCGGATAGTGACCCGGCTGCCCCGTAGGTCGCTGAGCAACGACTCGAAGGTCGCGACGTCGGGCGGCAGCTCCGGCACCAGGATCTCACGCGGGACGGCTTCGGCGTCGCCGGCGTAGAGCTGCAGCAGGAAGTCGTCGACCAGCTCAGGGGTGCCGCCTTCGTCGACCCGGTCGGCGACCCACCCGCGCTGGCCGCGGATCCGACCGCCGCGGACGTAGAAGATCTGGACGGCAACCTCGAGCGGGTCCTCGGCGAAGGCGATCACGTCGGCGTCGGCGCCGTCACCGAGAACGACAGCCTGCTTCTCCAGAGCCTTCTGCAACGCGCCGAGGTCGTCGCGCAAGCGAGCCGCGCGCTCGAAGTCCATGGCATCGGACGCGGCGTACATCTCCTTCTCGATCCGTCGGACGAACGGCCGGGTCTGCCCCCCCATGAAGTCGCAGAAGTCGTCCACGATGGCGCGGTGCTCGTCTGCCGAGACCGTGTCGACGCACGGGGCCGCACACTTGCCGATGTAGCCCAGCAAGCAGGGACGCCCGATCTGAGCCGATCGTTTGAACACCCCGTTGCTGCACGAACGCATGGGAAACACGCGTAGCAGGATGTCGACGGTCTCCCGGATCGCCCAGGCGTGGCTGTAGGGGCCGAAGTAGCGGATGCCCTTGCGTTTCGCGCCTCGGCCCACCATCACCCGGGGGTACTCATCGCCCACCGTCACGGCCAGCCAGGGGTAGGACTTGTCATCGCGGTACTTGACGTTGAAGCGCGGGTCGTACTCCTTGATCCAGGAGTACTCCAGCTGCAGGGCCTCGACCTCGGTGTTGACCACGGTCCACTCGACGCTCGCTGCCGTGGTGACCATCGTGGCGGTGCGCTGGTGGAGGTTGGCGACGTCCTGGAAGTAGGACGACAACCGGGCACGCAAGTTCTTCGCCTTGCCGACGTAGATGACCCGCGAAGTGGCATCGCGGAACCGGTAGACGCCCGGCTGGGTCGGGATCGATCCCGGCTCGGGCCGGTAGGACAGCGGCCCTCCCGCGGTGCGGGGAGGACGGGGCGGCGACATGACTGAAGCCTACGGAAGGTGACCGACAAGCACGCGATCAGGCCAGCATGATCTGGTCCCCTTCGACCGTGAGCTCGATCGCTGCGAGCGGGCTCGAGGCCGGCCCCTGAACCGCTGATCCGTCCTCGATCGAGAAGCGGCTGCCGTGGTTGGGGCAGACGATCTCGGCGCCGTCGACTGCGTTGACCGCCGTCCCGGTGTGGGTGCACGTCGTGCTGAACCCACGAAAGGTGCCCTCGGTGGGCTGGGTGATGACCACGTTGGCGTCAGGCAGCACGATCCCTCCCCCAACCGGAACCTCGGAAGTCGTCGCCAGCGTGCTCCCCGGAGCCGGCGCCGGACCTCCCTCACCATCGCCGCCGCAACCGGCGAGTGCCGCGGCAACAC
>JBAVCA010000282.1:0-2012 GCA_049586475.1 Nocardioides sp. | reverse complement strand
GCTCGACGCCCAGGCCCGCAACGCTCCGCTCACCCGCCCGCGCCCGGGCCACGCCGACCTGGCCGGCATGCAGAAGTACGACTTCGCCGAGGCGCGTCCGATCCTCGAGCGGGCCTCGGCCCGCGAGACCGCAGCGCGCGTCGCCCTGGGCCGGGTGGCCTCGAACTTCCTCGGGCAGTCGGTGGGTGCGCGGATCGTCTCGCACGTGATCGAGCTCGGGGGCGTCCGCGCTCCGGCTGGACTGTGGCCCCAGCCCGACGACGTCGCCCGCCTCGACGAGGACCCGGTGCGGTGCCTGGACCCCGAGGCCGCAGCCGCGATGACGGCTCGCATCGACCAGGCCCACAAGGACGGCGACACCCTCGGCGGCGTCGTGGAGGTGGTCGTCCACGGCCTCCCACCGGGGCTCGGTTCGCACGTGCACTGGGACCGCCGCCTCGACTCGCGCCTGGCCGGTGCCCTGATGGGGATCCAGGCCATCAAGGGCGTCGAGGTCGGCGACGGCTTCGAGCTCGCCGCGACCCCCGGGTCACTGGCGCACGACGAGATCGTGCCCACCGATGACGGCATCCGCCGCGTCTCCGACCGCTCCGGCGGCACCGAGGGCGGGATGACGACTGGCGAGGTGCTTCGGGTGCGCGCTGCGATGAAGCCGATCGCCACGGTGCCGCGAGCTCTGCGCACGATCGACGTCACCACCGGTGAGGCCACGGTGGCCCACCACCAGCGCTCCGACGTGTGTGCCGTCCCGGCAGCCGGCATCGTGGCGGAGGCGATGGTGGCGCTGGTGCTGGCTGACGCCGTGGTCGAGAAGTTCGGCGGCGACTCGGTCGGCGAGACCCGGCGCAACTACGAGACCTACCTGGCCAACCTGAGGTACTCGTGAGCGACAAGACAGCCCTCTCCCGCCCGCTGGTGGTGCTCGTCGGACCGATGGGCTCGGGAAAGTCCACCGTCGGCGCGCTGCTCGCAGCGTCGTACGGCGTGACGTCGCGCGATACCGACGCGGACGTCGAGGCCGGTGAGGCGCGTTCGATCTCCGACATCTTCGTGGAGTCCGGCGAGGAGCACTTCCGGGCGCTGGAGCGAGCAGCGGTCGCGGCAGCGCTGGAGGAGCATGACGGCGTGCTGTCGCTCGGCGGCGGAGCGGTGCTCGATCCTGCGACCCGCGACCTGTTGAGCGGTCACCGGGTGGTGTTCTTGAACGTCGGGCTGAGCGAGGCGGTCAAACGGGTAGGCCTCGGTGCCGGCCGACCGATGCTCTTCGGCAACATGCGCGCACAGGTCAAGAAGCTCCTCGACGAGCGCGCCCCGATCTACGCCTCGGTCGCGACCCTGACCGTGGACACCGACGAGACCGCGCCCGAGGACGTCGCGGCTCAGATTCGTGAACGACTCGAGCAGATCGATGAATGACTCGAGGGCCGAGCACGCCGCCGAGTCGGTGCTGCATGTCGGTGGCGCCTCGCCGTACGACGTCGTGGTCGGCCACCACCTCTCGAGCCACCTGCCGGCGATGGTGGGTGACGCCGCTCGTGTCGCGGTGCTGTGTCCCGAGGCGCTCGAGGACCGGGTCGAGGAGATCGTCGCCCCTCTGCTCGACCGCGACGTGACGATCTTGGCGCTGCCTGACGGCGAGGACGCCAAGACCGCCGAGGTCGCCAACGACTGCTGGGAGGCGCTCGGTGAAGAGGGCTTCACCCGCTCCGACGTCGTCGTGACTTTGGGCGGGGGGGCCACCACCGACCTGGGTGGCTTCGTGGCGGCCTCCTGGCTGCGCGGCGTGAAGGTCGTCCACATCCCGACGACCTTGCTGGCCATGGTCGATGCGGCGGTCGGCGGCAAGACCGGCATCAACACCTCGGCCGGCAAGAACCTCGTAGGCGCGTTCCACGAGCCGTCCGGCGTGCTGTGCGACCTGTCGCTGCTCGAGTCCCTTCCACGCGATGAGCTCGTCGCCGGGTTGGGCGAGGTCGTCAAGTGCGGCTTCATCGCCGACCCGGAGATCCTGC
>JBAVCA010000281.1:0-3985 GCA_049586475.1 Nocardioides sp. | reverse complement strand
CCCCGGGGTCGCGCTGACGTGGTCCTCACGCCCCACGCCGGCGAGCTCGCTCGGATGCTCGGCGCCGAGCGCGCCGAGGTGGAGGCCCGGCCCCTCGCGCACGCCCGCCGCGCTGCGCAGGCCTATGGCTGCGTCGTCCTGCTCAAGGGTCACCACACGCTCGTGGTGCACCCCGACGGCCCGGTGCGGGTCACCACCACCGGCAACCCGTGGTTGGCAAGTGCCGGAGCCGGCGACGTGCTGGGCGGAGTGATCGGAGCCCTGGCAGCTGCCGGCCTCACGCCCTACGACGCGGCGTCGGTGGGCTCGTGGTTGCACGGAGCCGCGGCGACGCAGGTGTCGCAGGGCGGACCGATCGTGGCCGGTGACGTCGCGCGCACCCTGCCCCGAGTGGTGGCGGCCGTGCTCGCTCGAGCCGAGATGGAAGGATCGGAGGTATGACGCAGCCCTCCCGCGCCGAGATCGTCGTCGACCTCGACGCCATCCGGCACAACGTGGGCGTCCTGCGTGAGATCGCGGGAGTCACGATGATCACCGTCGTCAAGGCCAACGGATACGGCCATGGCATGGCTCCGGTCGCTCAGGCTGCCCGCGAGGCGGGCTCGCCCTGGCTGGCCGTGGCGACGCTCGACGAGGCCGCTGCCCTGCGTAGGTCCGGCGACACCGGACGCCTCCTGACCTGGCTGACCGTGCCTGGCGAGGACTACGCCGACGCGATCCGCGCGGACGTCGACCTCACGGCGTACTCGCTGGCTGAGCTCGACGAGATCGAGGCCGCCGCGAGCCACCTCGGCAGCCCAGCCCGTCTGCAGCTCAAGGTCGACACCGGGCTGTCCCGCGGAGGTGCGGAGCGCCGCGACTGGGAGGAGCTCTTCGCCCGCGCCCGCGACGGCGAGAAAGCCGGACACTGGCGCATCACCGGCATCTGGTCGCACCTGGCGTGCGCAGATCGCCCCGAGCACCCTGCCAACGACGCGCAGGAGGCGGCGTTCGAAGATGCGCTGGCACTGGCCGACGCCGCCGGCCTCGAGCCGGAGCTGCGACACCTGGCCAACTCTGCGGCGACGATCCTGCGACCGAGCGCACGCTACGACGCCGTTCGCTGCGGCATCGCCACGTACGGCCTCGACCCTGCCCCGAGCGCCACCCACCACACCGACCTGCGCCCAGCCATGACCGCGCGCGCCGACCTGGCCCTGGTCAAGCACGTCGAGGCCGGCGATTCCGTCTCCTACGGCCAGGTCTGGACGGCGACCGCGCCCACGACGATCGGACTGGTGCCCGTGGGCTACGGCGAGGGGGTGCCGGTGCACGCCAGCAACGTCGCTGCGGTGAGCATCGGTGGCAAGCGGCGCCCGATCCGGGGCCGGGTCTGCATGGACCAGATCCTGGTCGACCTCGGCGGCGACGAGCCGCCCGTGGGCAGCGACGTGGTCCTGTTCGGAGCACCGGGCGACGCGCGCCCGACGGCCCAGGACTGGGCCGAGGCCTGCGGGACCATCAACTACGAGATCGTCACCCGGATGGGCGGACGAATGACGCGCCGCTACGTCGGCACGACTTCCGAACCGGGAGGTGCGTAATGAACGGCCCGGGACGCGCCGGGCGGAAGCGCATGCTCGGACTCCTCGGTGGTGCCCTCGGGATCGCTGCGGCCGGTACCGCGATCGGCCTCCTGCGGCAGCAGCGTCAGGTCAGCCTGCGTGCAGGGGAGGAGCTGGCCTTCGGTTCGTTGCGCTCCGCGGCGATCACCGTGGTCGCCGATGACGGACTGTCGTTGCACGTCGAGATCGACGAGGTCGGAAGCGAGGTCGACCCCGGGCGTCGACGCCTGCGCCGCGGAGGTGGGGACCCTGATCCGGTGACGGTGATCTTCGTCCACGGCTACTGCTTGACGCTCGACTGCTGGCACTTCCAGCGCGCTGCCTACCGGGGGCTCGTGCGCACCGTCTACTACGACCAGCGCTCGCACGGTCGCTCCGGCCGTTCCACGCGGGAGCACGCCACGATCGACCAGCTCGGCCGCGACCTCAGGCACGTCATCGACGTCTGTGCGCCCGACGGCCCCGTCGTCCTCGTCGGTCACTCGATGGGTGGAATGTCGATCATCGCCTTGGCCGAGCAGTTCCCCGAGCTGATCGGTGACAAGGTCATCGGGGTGGGTCTGATCGCGACGACGGCAGGCGGGCTCGATCCCAGCAAGATCCTCATCCCGATGCTGCCGGCGCGGCTCACCGGGAGGGTCACCGGTCAGGCGGTGGCCGCTCTGCAACGCGGCCACGTCGCAGTGGACACCGTGCGCCGGCTCGGACGGGTGATCGCGAACGCCGCAACCACCCGGTTCGCCTTCGGCGGCGAGGTGCCGGCGTCCTACGTCCGGTTCGTCGACGAGATGCTCTCCGCGACGCCGTTCGAGGTGGTCGCGGACTTCTTCCCGAGCCTCGGCAGCCTCGACAAGTTCGACCACGTCGGGGTCCTCGAACGGGTGCCCGTCTCGGTCATCTGCGGCACTGCCGACCGGATCACCTCGATCGGACACGCGCGCAAGCTCGCCGTGCGCATCCCCAACGCTCGGTTGCTGGAGTGCGAGGGGGCAGGCCACATGGTGACGATGGAGCGGCACGACCAGGTCAACGCCGAGCTCGACCAGCTGATCACTGCTGCCGCCACGAAGGCAGGGGCGCGATGAGCCTGTCCGTGCGGCGAGTGGGGGCCGAGTCGGCTGCGGTGGTGCTGGCGATCATCCAGGACGCCTTCGGCAACCGTCCGGCCCTGCATCCGCCGGCCGACGCACTCAGCGACACCGAGGCCTCGATCGCCACCCGACTCGCCCTCAACGGCGGCCTCCTCGCCAAGCTCGACGGGGAGCCGGTCGGGACGCTGCTCTTCGACCCCGTCGGTGACTCCGTCTACCTGCGGCGAGTCGGGATCCTCTCCAAGGCCCAGGGTCACGGGCTCGCGGGCGCGATGATCCAGTCCGCAGTCGAGGCCTGGACCGGTCGCGGAACCAGGCTCAGCGTCGTGGCGCGAGAGGAGCTCCCTCGCACGGTCGCCTTCTGGACGCGCCGTGGCTTCGTGCAGACCGACCGGCGCTCGCCGTACGTCGAGCTCGCGCTGCGGCTGCCGAAGGTCTACCAGGCCGCCACCCCGGACGAGATGCGCGAGCTCGGCGGTCGGATCGCCGACTCGCTCGTGCCCGGAGACCTGCTCGTGCTGACCGGTGATCTGGGGGCCGGCAAGACCACCTTCACCCAGGGGCTGGGCGCGCGGCTCGGCGTCGAGGGCTCCGTCACCTCGCCGACCTTCGTGATCGCCCGGGAACACGCCGCCCGCGGTCGGCGGCCCGGTCTCGTGCATGTCGATGCCTACCGGCTGGGCAGCATCGCGGAGCTCGACGACCTCGACCTCGACACGTCGCTGGACGACGCGGTGACCGTCGTGGAGTGGGGGGAGGGTGTCGCCGAGGCGCTCTCGCCCTCGCGGCTGGAGGTCCGGATCCGGCACGCCCCGGGCGGAGGCGGCGCGGACGGCGACGCGGACGGCGACTCGGAGGGCATCGAGCCGCGCGTCGTCGAGGTGCAAGGCATCGGCCCCCGCTGGGCCACCCACCCCAACCGCCCGTCCGACGGCCCCGCTCGCCGCTGAGCGCTCATGGCTCAGGCCGAACCACCACTGGAATCCGCGGGGTCACCCGAGAACGCCGCCACGCCCGGATGCCGATCACCACCCCCATCGAGGGTGACCCACCCCCAGCAGAACCCTGACCACCACGCCCCGACACCCCGCCCCACCCGAGCGGGGTGCGCCGGCATGTCTCCACCTAGTCCAGATGGTGGTGGCGGGCGACGCCCGTCGTGCCCACCTCCGCCACGCACTAGCCTGAACGCCGTGCTGCTCGCCTTCGACACCTCGTCCCCTTCCGTGAGCGTCGCTCTGCTCGGCGGCGACGCCGGCGACGAGGTCCTCGTCGAGCTGACCTCCGAGC
>JBAVCA010000280.1:0-1592 GCA_049586475.1 Nocardioides sp. | reverse complement strand
CTGCAGGCCGCGATGCGCGCGGGCTGCCGCCGGGTCAACATCGGCACCGCCGCCCTCGAGGAGCCGGAGTGGTGCGCGAGCGCGATCGCCACGCACGGCGACCGGATCGCGATCGGGCTCGACGTGCGCGGCCGCACCTTGGCCGCCCGGGGCTGGACCAGGGAGGGTGGCGACCTCTACGACGTGCTGGCTCGCCTCGACGCGGAGGGTTGCGAGCGGTACGTGGTCACCGACGTGAACAAGGACGGCATGCTCCAGGGCCCCAACCTGCAGCTGTTGCGCGACGTGTGTGCGATGACGCAGGCGCCGATCATCGCCTCGGGCGGCGTCACCGAGCTGGCCGACATCGAGGCGCTGATGGCTCTGGTCCCGGACGGGGTCGAGGGTGCCATTGCCGGCACCGCGCTCTACGAGGGGCGGTTCACCCTCGAGGATGCCCTCGCGCTGACCCTGCCTGCGTCCCGCGCCGGTGGTGGCACGCCGTGAGCCTGGCCGTGCGGGTCATCCCCTGCCTTGACGTCGATGGTGGTCGGGTGGTCAAGGGGATCAACTTCCTGGACCTACGAGATGCCGGTGACCCGGTCGAGCTGGCGCGCACCTACGACGCGGAGGGAGCCGACGAGCTGACCTTCCTTGACATCTCGGCTTCCCACGAGGGCCGCGCCACCACGATGGAGATCGTCTCGCGCACCGCCGAGGAGGTGTTCATCCCGCTGACCGTCGGCGGCGGCATCAGAGCGGTCGAGGACGTCGACCGGTTGCTTCGCGCGGGGGCCGACAAGATCGCGGTGAACACCGCTGCCATCCGCCGACCTGAGCTGGTGGCCGAGATCGCCGATCGCTTTGGCAACCAGGTGCTGGTGCTGTCGGTGGATGCGCGCCGGGTCACCGCGGGTGGTCCGAGCACCGACTCAGGTTGGGAGGTCACCACCCATGGTGGTCGCCGTTCGTCCGGCCTGGACGCCGTCGAGTGGGCATCGCGAGCCGCCCGGCTGGGTGCGGGGGAGATCCTGCTCAACGCCATGGACGCCGACGGTACCCAGGACGGATTCGATCTCGACCTGATCGCCGCGGTACGGCGTGAGGTCGCGATCCCGGTCATCGCCTCAGGAGGCGCGGGCGCACTCGAGCACTTCGCGCCAGCGGTCGACGCCGGGGCCGATGCCGTGCTGGCTGCCACTGTCTTTCACTTCGGGACGCTGCGCGTCGGGGAGGTCAAGGCGGCGCTCGACGCTGCAGGTCACCCGGTGCGCTGAGCTCCTCGCCGCGATGCCGCGCCAGTTTCGTGCCCAGGTTGCTGCTGTGCTGATGACCGATCAGGTGGCGCTTCCGGTCTGTCGCAACGCCCAGCGCGGTTCGGGGTTGCCGTAGGCGGTTCGCAAGGGTGCGCCCATACTCGACCTGTGAGCAGCCTCGATCCCGCCATCGCCGCGCGCCTCAAGCGCAGCCTGGACCAGGGTGGCCCGTCGGGTCGCGGACTGGTGCCGGCCATCGCCCAGCAGCACGACACCGGCGAGGTGCTGATGCTGGGCTGGATGGACGACACCGCCCTGGCGCGCACCCTCAGCACCGGCCGGGCGACGTACTGGTCG
>JBAVCA010000279.1:0-6075 GCA_049586475.1 Nocardioides sp. | reverse complement strand
GCCGCGGACGCTCGGAGCCACGTCGCTCAAGATGACCTCGGCGGCGTTGGCGACGCGGGTGGTGAGGACCGTCGAGGTGGCGCTGAAGCCGGCGGCGTCGGTGCTGGTGGCCCGTAGCTGGTAGTCGCCGTCGGTGACTGTGGTGGTGTCCCAGGAGCAGGCGTAAGGCGCGACGGTGTCGGTGCACAGCTCGGTCCACGTGGTGCTCCCCAGCGGGGCCCGCTCGATCCGCACCATGGTGATGGCGCTCGCGCTGTCGGTGCTGGTCGCGGTGACTTGCACGGTGCCGGTGATCACCGCGCCCGGGCTCTGGAGGGCAACCTTCGGCGGGTAGTAGTCGGCCGCAGCCGTCACCGGGACCGAGGTGTTCGACGCGGAGGTGAAGCTGGCACCGGAGAACCATGTGGTCCCGGCGGTGCTCAGCACGACAAGCAGGACCAGCAACAGCCGGCGCGAGGGACGACCGACCACCTGGGGCAGTCGGCGTTCGGCGCGGCGGCTGGTCATCGGAGAACTCGTTTCTGGGAGGAGGAGGTGGTCACCAGTGTGGCAAGAGACGGGACACGCGGAACCCACGTCGAGGACACCGGAACGCCACGGATCGACAACCGCCTCCGCCCCGTCCGATCGGCGCTCGAGTCGGCCCTGGCGGACACCTCAGACCAGGACCGGGGCCCGGTGTCGCTCCGGGCGCCTGTCCGCGGCAGCGGCATTGGCAGCGGAGACCAGGGATGCGTTGGGGGTTGCGGAGTCTTCGCGGCGTGGGCGCAGGGTGCGCAGCAGCTCAGCGAGGCTCATCAGGGCGATGATCACCGCGGGGATGCCGATGACGGCCATCCGGGTGCTGCGGTCGGCCAGCGCCATGAACGCGAAGCCGACGTAAGGTGCGTGCTGGACCACCCGCGCCTGGGTCCCGGAGGAAAGCTGGAAGCTCCAGGGATCGACCGCGGCGTTCGCGTCACCCTTGGTGACGAACTGCGTACCGTCGATGTCGGCGATGCGGTGGGTGACCAGGGTCTGGATCCCCGAGTCGGCCGGCGGAACGTAGGTGATCACGTCGCCCACCTTGAGGTCCTCGACCGGAACAACCTCGGAGAAGACCACCGAGCCGAGGTCGTAGGTGCCGCTCATCGAGCCGCCCATGATCACGTAGCGCTGCAGACCCAGAAGGCTGGGCAGGAGGAACGCGAGAGCAACCAGGACCGCGGCCGCCAAGCCGAGGTTCACCAAGCCCGCCCGTAGGCGTCCGCCCGGCGTGCGGCTCTTGTGGACCGCGGCGGGGGTGGTGGCGAGCAGCGTCATGGTGCGGGCCTCTCGGGGTGATCGGAGGAAGGAAAAAGGACGGGGGAGTGTGCCCTGCCCAGCACACGTGCCGGGCAGGGCGTCCCTCCCCAGGGACTCACAGCGGTACAGCAGCCGACGTGCGGCTGTGCTGGATCAGTTGCCGATGACGGGCAGCGAGCCGATGAAGGAGAGCGGGCTGCCGGCCTCCTGGGTCGAGACCCACTGGAACCCGGCCTGCGCGGTCTTGCCCTCGTTGGTGTTGTCGGTGGTTTCGTTGAGGGTGACCACGAACGTCACGGTGGCCGAGCCGCCGACCGGCAGGGCGCCGAGGTCGATCTTGGCGTTGTCGACCTGCCCACCGAAGGCGCCGTTGTAGAGGACGGTGGAGCCCTGGGTGAGCTTGAGGTTGAGGTCGCTGCCGATGAAGTTCGAGGTGGCGCCGGTCTCAGCGAGGGTGAGAGTCGAAGGAAGGGAGCCGGAGTTCGTGATCGTCACCGATCCGGTGACGACGTCCTTGTCCTTGATGTTGGTGATGGCCAGGTTGGTCACGTCGTTGGAGTGGGTGACGTTGCCGGAGCTGACCGCGGTCGTGGAAGCAGTGGTCGAGGTGAAGCTCGCACCAGAGCCGACGGCAACGGCGCCGGCAACCATGAGCGTGGCGAGGGGGACGAGGACCTTGCGGCGGGTGGCGGTAGCCATGATGTTTCTCCTGGGGATCGGGTGCCGCGGTTGCGGCGTTTGTTGATGGAGACAACTCTGCTCCGACCCAAGCCACGCTCAGCCCTCGCGCACGCCACGGCTACACCACGGCTACTCCACAGAACCTGGTATGTCCCGGTACGGGCCACGCTGAGGCAACAAGCGCAACACACCCAGTAGTGCCGGCGAGGTCCTACCGACCCGCTGCGCGAGCTGGCCCGGGTGGCCGGCGGACGCTGGGAGGACAAACGACAAGAGACAGCCGGTCGTCGACGACCAGGTCGGACCACCGAGCCCGGACAGGCGTCGGGCACATGCACGGGTGTGCGGGTTGCCGGATGCGGATCCACCTGCCAGCCTTGTTCCGGAGGCGCACATGGTCCCGTCGGCCTTGCAACAGGGGATCTCGGCGCTCGCCGCTGCCCGCTGGCAGGAGGCACACGACCTACTTGTCCAGGCCGTCGTCGAGTCGCCGACCGGGGTCGCGCTGGAGACCCTCGGCGAGGCGTGCTCCTGGCTCGATGACGCGGACGCGATCGCGGTGCGGGAGCGGGCCTACCGGGTCTACCGCGAGGAGGGCGACGCAAGGGGTGCGGCGCGCACGGCGATCGCTCTCGCATTCGACCACCTGACCTTCCGGGGCGAGGCCGCCGTAGGCCAGGGATGGCTCGGGCTGGCCGCACGGGCGCTCGTCGATGTGCCGCTCTCGGCCGAGCACGGCCATCTCGCGGTGTGGGAGGCGGACTTCGCGATCAGCGTCGACGGCGACCCTGTCGTTGGCGCTGCCAAAGCAGCGGAAGCAATCCGGGTCGGACGTGAGCTCGCCATCCCGGACGTCGAGTTGATTGGCCGCGCCCAAGAGGGCATCACGCTGGTTCTGCGGGGTCGGGTCTCCGAGGGCATGAGGTTGCTTGACTCAGCGGCCGCGGCTGCGATGGCCGGCGAGATTGTCGACCCGGCCTATGCGGGCTATGCGGTCTGTTACGTGATCAACGCTTGCGAGATGGCGCGTGACTCGCACCGCGCCGCCCAATGGTGCCTCCAGTTGGACAGACACTGCCGCAAGGTAGGGCTGCAGGTTCTTCAGCAGATTTGCCGCAGCGAGTACGCCGGGGTGCTCGTCGAGCAGGGCGAGTGGGTCCGCGCAGAGGCCGAGATCATGGTGGCGGCGGCGGACCTCACCGGTCGTCGGCCGGGGTTGGCCGGTGAACCGCTCGTGAGGCTGGCCGAGCTGCGCCGCAGGCAGGGACGCACAGGCGAGGCAGCCGCTCTCTTCGCTCAGGCCCAGGGTCATCCCCGCGCACTGTTGGGGCTAGCGGCGCTGGCGCTTGACCTCGGGAACCCGGCGGACGCGGCTGATGCGGCGCGCCGGTTTCTCCGGCAGTGTCCGGACAGCGACCGGACATTCCGCAGCCAGGGGCTCGAGATACTCGTCGCGGCCCACGCCGAGGCCGGCGACCTGGGATCGGCACGGCAAGCTTTGAAGGAGCTCACCGATGCCGGCGGCGAGGAGTCTCGAGGGGCGCGCCGGGCAGGTGCCCGGCTTGCCGAGGCCCGACTGCTGCTCGCCGAGGAGTCGGGCCAAGCCGCTCGCGAGGCGGCCGAGGACGCGGTCGACCTCTACGATCGGGCCGGGGCCCCGTTTGGCGCCGCCCGGGCGCGGGCCGCTCTTGCCCGGATCCTTCTGGTCCTCGGCGAGGAGGCCGCCGGTCTACGAGAGGCCGGGGCTGCTGCTCGGGCGTTCGAGCATCTGGGAGCTCGGGGGGAAGCCGGACGGATAAGGACCCTGTGCGGCGAACCGCTTCCGTCGGGTCCGCTCACGGCGAGGGAGGTCGAGGTGCTCCGCCTCGTTGCCGAAGGGCTAGGCACCGTCGCGATCGCGGGACAGCTGGTCGTGAGCGAGCACACCGTGCACCGCCACGTAGCGAACACGTTGTCCAAACTGGGTGTGACGACGCGCGCCGCAGCCGTGGCGAAGGGCTCGACGCTCGGACTCCTGTGAGCTTGATGGCCCGATCGGGCCATGACTTCTCAAGGCGAAGATGGCCCGCCCATGCGACGCCGCGGAGCATCTCTGGTCCCTAGCGTGGAGGACATCCCACACCCGACCCCCGGAGGGCATCATGTCTGGCTCACGCGAGATCTCCGACACCTTGACTCGGGCGCTGCGCCGACACGGGCTGGCGGCCCTCGCCAAAGGGTTCGACAACGTCGACGTCATGAACCGGCTCGGGATCATGTCATGAGCGCCTTGCAAGCGGTCACGCACCTGACTCCTGGAGACGCGGAGTACGACGAAGCGCGCAGTGTGTTCAACGCGATGATCGACAAGAAGCCCTCCGTCATCATGGCGTGCACCTCCCCGGCCGATGTGATGATGGCGATCGGCCACGCCCGCGAGCGAGGACTCGAGATCGCGGTACGCGGCGGGGGCCACTCGGTCGCCGGCATGAGCACGACCGACGGAGGACTCGTCGTGGACCTGCGTGCGATGAACTCCGTGGACGTCGACACCGCCGGCGGCACGGTCCGCGTTGCCGGTGGCGCGACGATGAGCCACCTTGACCGGGCACTGGAACCACATGGCCTGGCCGCCGTCGGCGGCAGGGTCTCCACCACCGGCGTCGGCGGGTTCACCCTCGGCGGCGGCACGGGCTGGCTGGACCGCAAGTACGGCCTCGCATGCGACAACCTGCTCTCGGTCGACCTGGTCACGGCTGGCGGCGATCTTGTCACCGCCAGCGAGGACCAGAACCCCGAACTGTTCTGGGCGCTGCACGGCGGCGGTGGCAACTTCGGTGTGGCCACCTCAATGACGATGCGCACCCACGACCTCCCCTCGATCACGGCATGTCTACTGTTGTGGGAGCCGGCGGCGGGGGAAGAGGTGCTGCGCGTCTACCGCGACCTGATGGAGTCCGGGCCCGACGAGGTCGGCGGGGGCGCGATCTACCTGACCGGCCCACCGGAAGAGTTCGTGCCCGTGAACCTCGTGGGCAACCTGACACTCTTGGTGCTGGTGACTTGGTGCGGGCCCGAGGCCGAGGCCCGCGACTTCATCGAGCCGTTGCTTGCCCTCTCACCGGCGTCCGACGTGGTCATGGAGCTGCCGTACGCCGAACTTCAGTGCATGCTCGACGACCCGCCCGGACTGCGCAACTACTGGTCCGCAGAGCACCTGCGGTCACTCCCCGACGAGGCTGTGTCTGCCTTCGCCGGCACCGCGTCCGGGATGGTCGTGCCGTCGTCCTCGCAGCACGTCCTCTTCGCCGCCGGTGGGCTGGCCGGGAGGCTGGATCCTGGCTACCCGATCCCCTGGCGGTCGGCGCCCTGGGTCGCCCATCCCTTCGCCATGTGGACCGACCCCGCGAACGATGCCCGAGCAATCGCATGGACTCGGAGCGTGCGCAAGGCCGTACAGCCATGGGCGACCGGTGACGTCTATCTGAACTTCATCGGAGACGAGGGCTCCGACCGGATTCGGGCGGGCTTTGGCGCGCACAACTGGGAGCGTCTGGTCGCCGTGAAGAAGGAGTTCGACCCCGAGAACACATTCCGGCTCAACCACAACATCGATCCGTCATGGCCGATCGGTGACCGCCGATCACTCTGAACCCGGCGATGCGACCAGCGACCACGATGACTGCCATGGCGCCTACCTCCGGCGTGTGCAACGCGGCGATCACGTCGTCTCCTTTCCGGGTCATGAGCTCGTGGACCACCGCCCCAGGCGGGCCAGGCCGCTGCGGGCGATGCGATGAGTTGCCCTGCGTGGCGGGCCGGGTCCGAGGCCCGGGTAGGCGTCCCCTAGGTGTACTGACGACGCGACATGCACGCCGGGTGCCCGCGTCTGGGCTGGGCCATTCCCTTCGGGGCAACGTGGGACTGACTGCCACGTGCTCGGATCTCTCGAAGAGAGCCGAATGGTGCGGGCGGCCGCCTGTTCACAGGTTTTCACAAGGTGGTCAGCGTCAGATTGGATCCCAGCCGATGGCCCACCCGACGAAGGGATCCGACGATGAGGCTGAGCAGGCGGAGTGCGACTCTCGGACTTGGCGGGGCTCTGATGTCGGGTGTCGCCTCGACCGCATG
>JBAVCA010000278.1:0-1816 GCA_049586475.1 Nocardioides sp. | reverse complement strand
CTTCCCGCTCGTGGCACTCACCATCGGTATCGTCGGTCTCCCCAACGCGGGCAAGTCGACCCTCTTCAACGCCCTCACCAAGAACAACGTCCTCGCAGCGAACTACCCGTTCGCCACGATCGAGCCGAACGTCGGCGTCGTGGGGGTTCCCGACGAGCGGCTGCCGCAGCTGGCTGAGGTCTTCGGATCCGCCAAGCAGCTGCCCGCAACGGTGGAGTTCGTCGACATCGCCGGCATCGTCGCCGGTGCCTCGCAGGGGGAGGGGCTGGGCAACAAGTTCCTGTCCCACATCCGCGAGTCCTCGGCGATCTGCCAGGTGACCCGCGTCTTCCGCGACGAGGACGTGACCCACGTCGACGGCGAGGTCAACCCGGGCAGCGACATCTCCACGATCCAGACCGAGCTGATCCTCGCTGACCTGCAGACCGTCGAGAAGGCGATCCCGCGACTGGAGAAGGAAGCGCGGACCAAGAAGGAGCTCGCGGCCACCCTCGCCGTCACCAAGCAAGCCTTGGCCCACCTGGAGGCCGGCACCCCGATCATCGACACCGACCTCGACCTCGACGCCGTCCGCGAGCTATCGCTGCTCACGGCCAAGCCCTTCATCTACGTCTTCAACTGCGACGCCGACGAGCTGGCCGACGAGCAGCTGAAGGACGAGATGCGCGCCCTCATCGCTCCAGCCGAGGCGATCTTCCTCGACGCGAAGTTCGAGGCCGAGCTCGTCGAGCTGGGCGACGAGGAGGAGGCACGCGAGATGCTCGCCGAGATGGGCGTGACCGAGCCCGGCCTGGACACCCTGGCTCGCGTCGGCTTCGACACCCTCGGCCTGCAGACCTACCTGACCGCCGGCCCCAAGGAGTCGCGGGCCTGGACGATCACCAAGGGCGCCACCGCCCCGGAGGCCGCCGGTGTCATCCACACCGACTTCCAGAAGGGCTTCATCAAGGCCGAGATCGTCTCCTTCGACGACCTGATCGCCGCAGGCTCCATGGCCAAGGCCAAGGAGGCCGGGCGAGTGCGCATCGAGGGCAAGGACTACGTGATGGTCGACGGCGACGTGGTGGAGTTCCGCTTCAACGTGTGATTGCTCAGCTAGACAGCGCGCCTATCGGCTGACGGGTCCGCGAGCAATGATCGACCTCGCCATTCGTCCCTCGTGCGTCACCGTTTGGCTACCTCGACGGATCTCGCATCCGGAGATCCGGTGCTCCACTGCTCTCGTGGATGGCCTCCCTGGCCACGCTGTGGATCGACGCGAAGAGGTAGGAACCCATGGTCTTGACGAAGCGACGTGAGCCGTCCGCGCAGCGGCTGGAGGCCGCATCATGACGGTGACGGCAAGCCCGCCACCGGTGGTGAAGTCGGTGCCGGTGATCGGATCGATGCGTCCATTCATGGGCGACGTGCTTCCCTTCCTCACCGAGTGCCGTGCCAAGTATGGCGATGCTGTTCGGCTGAAGATGCTCAACCTCGAGATGACCTGCCTGTTCGGCGAGGAGGCCATCGCCCTCCTACGTCGAGGGTCGGTGCTGCACACGGCCGAGTCGTTGGGTGTCCTGAGCAGCCAGATGCACAGTCGGTTGCCGGAGTTCAATGAGGGGCCCAACCACCAGACGATGCGCAAGACGCACCACCAGTTCATGACCAACAGTCTGGAGTCGGCGCGGCGGCACGAGATCCAGTCCTGGTTGGAGCTGCATACCGCCCGTTGGCACCCCGGGACGACCCTGCACGTGCTCCACGAGTCGCAGGCCCAGACGGTCGACGTCCTGTCCAGGTTGTTGAACGACGAGCCCTTTCCGTTCAGCAGCAA
>JBAVCA010000277.1:0-1576 GCA_049586475.1 Nocardioides sp. | reverse complement strand
ACGCCGCCACCCGACCCTGATCTCGGTGTCGCCGAGCCGGAAGACCTCCACCTGGGGGGCGGACACGACGTTGCGCCACCCGGACGGGATGCGCGACTGGACGGTGCGCTGCGCGACCGACTCCTCGACCCGAGCCATCGCTGCCGCGAAGAATGTCACCGCCTGCTGGGCGGGGGTGCCGGGCACCGCGGCGCCCTGCTGGGCGTGGAGGTCGCCTCCGGCGAGGAGGTCGGTGCTCACCTCTCCGGCGAGAAAACGGCCGTGGCGCAGGATCTCGACGAGCAGGTCGCGGTTGGTGACCAGTCCGTGGATCCGCGCGCGGCTCAGGACGCCGGCCAGCTTGCGGGCGGCCACCTCGCGGGTCGGCGCCCACGCGATGACCTTGGCAAGCATGGCGTCGTAGTGGGTCGAGACCACGCTGCCGGAGGTGAAGCCGGTGTCGACGCGGATGCCGTCGGCCGTGGGGATCACGAACGCCGTCAGGAGCCCGCTCTGGGGCTGGTAGTCGGCGGCCGGGTCCTCGGCGTAGAGGCGCACCTCGATCGCGTGCCCGGTGGGCGCGGCGGCCGTCTCCGGCAGGTTGCCCCCCTCGGCGACCGCGAGCTGGAGCGCGACGAGGTCGACGCCGTGCACCGCCTCGGTGACCGGGTGCTCGACCTGGAGCCGGGTGTTCATCTCGAGGAAGAAGAAGCTGTCCTTGTCGGCGTCGTACAGGAACTCAACGGTGCCGGCGCCGCGGTAGTCGATCGCCGCTGCCGCTGCCCGGCCGGCTTCGTGCAGCGCCCCGCGGGTCGCCTGGGGCAGACGAGGCGCCGGAGCCTCCTCGACAATTTTCTGGTGCCGACGCTGGAGCGAGCAGTCGCGTTCGCCGAGCACGAGCACGCCGCCGCGCCCGTCGCCGACGACCTGCACCTCGACGTGCCGTCCGCGTTCGACATACGGCTCGACGAACACGGTGCCGTCGCCGAAGGCCGACTCGGCCTCCGCTCGGGCGTTCTCGATCTTCTCGGGCAGGTCGGCGAGGGTGCGCACGATCCTCATCCCGCGACCACCGCCGCCGGCGCTGGCCTTGACCAGCAGGGGCAGGTCGGACTCGGTCGCGGTCTCGACGGTGTGGTTGTTGAGCACCGGGACGCCGGCGGCCTCCATGAGCTTCTTGGACTCGATCTTCGAGCCCATCGACTCGATCGACTCCGGCGTCGGACCCACCCAGGTGAGCCCCCCCGCGGTGACGGCGCGTGCGAAGTCGGCGTTCTCGCTGAGGAACCCGTAGCCCGGGTGGATCGCGTCGGCGCCCGTGCGTCGCGCCGCCTCGAGGATCAGGTCGGCGCTCAGGTACGTATCGGCCGGGCTGTTGCCCGGCAGGTGCACCGCGTGATCGGCCTCCCCGACGTACGGCAGCTCGGTGTCGGCGTCGGAGTGGACCGCGACCGTCTCGATGCCGAGCTCGCGGCAGGTGCGGAAGACCCGGCTGGCGATCTCCGCCCGGTTCGCGACGAGCAGTCTGGTGATCATCTCGCCACCACCTTCGGGTCCCGCGGACCCCAGCCGTCGCCGAGTCGGCGCGTGTAGGCGC
>JBAVCA010000276.1:0-8430 GCA_049586475.1 Nocardioides sp. | reverse complement strand
GCTACGACCGGCCCGGCGCCCAGGCCCAGGCCGACGCGCTCGTGGCCGCCGGGCTGCTCCCCGACGGGGTCATCGTGCACGCCGTCGACGCCGACGCGATGTGGGCCCGACCCGCCCCCCGCCTGGTCGACGGCGTCGAGGAGCTGGCCGCCCTCCTCCTTCAGCTCCCGCGCCAGCCGTAGGTGGGGCCGAGTCGGCGTGTTTAGGCGCCGACTCGGCATCCAACTGGACGGCGAGTCGGCTGGTGGCGGGTGCCTGCGCGGGTCGGGTCAGTCCTCGACCCAGAAGCCGCGAGCGCCGAACATCTCGCCGTACGCCGATCTCATCGCGCTCATTCCCGACACCCCACCAGGTCGCCCAGCGGGATGTCCCGCGTCACGCGAGCCCAGGTACGACCCGACGACTGCGGCACCGAGGTCGTCGAGCTCGGGGCTGACCATCCGCCCGTCGACCCGTTTGGCCATCTGCTCGATGAAGCGGGCCAGCCCGGGGTCGTCGCCGAGCCGGAAGAACGTGGTCTGGGCGCCCATCCGACGTGAGTTGTCCAGCTCGCGCACGGCATGGGCCACCGTCATCGGGTGCGGTGGATAGGAGAAGAAGACCTCACCGCTGGACTCGAGGTGCGAGGTCGGCTCGCCGTCGGTGACGATCAGCAGCACAGGCTGGGCGTTGGGGTGCTTGCGGAAGTGGCGGTTGGCCAGGAGCAAGGCGTGGTGGAGGTTGGTGCCCTTGTCCCACCGGGCGTCGCGAGCGGTGAGCTGCTCGATGTCCATCACCTCGGCGTGCCGCCCGAAACCGATCAGCTGCAGCGCATCACCACGGAAGCGACTCTTGATCAAGGTGTGCAACGCGAGCGCGGTGCGCTTCATCGGCACCCAGCGCCCGTCCATCGCCATCGAGAACGACGTGTCGACCAGCAGGGCGACGCACGCCTGCGTGCGGGCCTCGGTCTCCTGCACCTCGACGTCGTCGATAGCGAGCAGTCGCCGGTCGTCGGGGGCTGTTGCTCGGCGCCCGACCCCGTTGAGCACCGTGCGGGGCAGGTCCCACGGCTCAGTGTCGCCGAAGGCCCACTCCCGGGTCGCTCCGGATCGCTCGCCGGCCGCACCGGCCTTGTCCAGGTCACGCTGCCCTTGCCGGCCGGACATTCTCTCCGCGACGTCGCGCAGCAGCGCCTTGCCGAGCTGGCGCATCGCCTTCGGAGTCAGCTTGAGCTGTCCGTCCGAGCCCCGCTTGAGCGTCCCACCCTCGCGCAGCGCCTTCTCCAGCTGCTGGAGGGTCTTGGCGTCGACGGCGGCCTCGTCTCCGAGCTGACGAGCGAGCTTGTCCAGGTCGAGGTCGTCCATCCGAGCGCCGCCGTACGACTGGGAGAGCTGGTCGGCGAGGCTGTCGAGGTCGGCGAGGTCCTGGAAGACCCCGGTGCCGTCGCCGAGCCCTAACCCCTGACCTTCGCCCTGGCCCTCACCGAACTGCTCGGAGCCACCCCAGTCCTCGTCGGGGCGCAACCCCTGCAGGTTGGCGTCGAGGCGGGACAGTGAGTCCATCAGCTGCGGGGAGCCGAAGGCCTGGTGCGACAGCTCCATCAGCTGCTGGCGCTGCTCGGGACTCATCGAGTTCAGCATCCGCTGGGCAGCAGCGGATCGCTGCGCCATGGTGTCGAGCAGCTCCTCGATGTTCTGCGGGTTCTCGGGAAAGAACTCCCCGTGCCGGGCCATGAACGTCTCGAAGTCCTCGGGTGCGTCCTCGCCGCGCGCATGCTTCTCCAGCAAGGAGTTGAGGTCGTCGAGCATCGCGTTGATCGCGGCGCGGTCCTCGTCAGTGGCATTTTCCAACGCCTGCTTCATCCCGGCGAAGCGCTGGTCGAGCAGCTCGCGCCCGAGCAGGTCCTTGATCTTCTCGAAGTCCGCGCGGGCCTCGCTGCTCTGCCAGTCGTACCCACCCAGCTCACTGACCGCAGCAGCCGTGTTGGGCGAGAGGTTCTCCAGCTGCATCTCCCGCAGCGCCCGGTCACCCTCGTCCATCATCACGTCCCGGGCGACCTGCTTGCGCTCCTCGAGCACGGCGCGGTCGAGCAGCTCACGGATCTCCTGCAGGGTGCCGTCGAGGTTGTGCTTCTGCAGCAGCTCACGGCGGCGCTCCGCAATCTTGCGCGCCAGGTCGTCGAGACCCTGCTGGTCGCTGCCGCCGCGGCGCAGGAACTCCCGCATCGCCCGCTCGGGGCTGTACCCGGCCATGACATCGTCGCCGATCGCTTCCAGCGCCTCAGCGATGTCGACCGGAGCCGCCAACGGGTCGCCGCCGTCGTACTTCTTGAAGCGTGCGGCTCGGGTCTTCGCCATGCGGTCAGTATGCCGCGCAGCCGAAGCCGGCGCCGGGAGTCAGGCGGCGCGCAGGCCGCGGGACCGGGCGACTGTCTCCTGGATGATCGCCACTACCAGCGCGGGATCGTCGCTCATCGGCACGTGCCCGCAGCCGGGCAACGAGATGTGGTGCGCTCCGGGCAGCCGCTGCTGGGCGGTGGCGGCCTGACGATAGGGCAGGAGCCGATCGTGCTTGCCCCAGGCGACCGTCACCGGCACCGTGATCGCTGTCGCGTCGAGCTCGTAGGTGATGCCCGCGCGCAGCGTCGGCAGGAAGGCCTTGGCTCGCTTCATCGCCAGCGCGTCACCGTAGGTCGTCTCGGCGTCGTGGCGGCCGGCCTGTTCGTAGAGCAGGTAGCCGATCGCCCTCCGCGCGGGGGCCGAGCGGGTCAGCGTGCGCAGCACGGGATCGGGCGCGTGGGAAGCGCTCCACAGGCCCAGCAGTGCCGACAGCGCCCAGGCGCGGTCGAGTGGACCGAAGAACCCGGCCGGGCTCAGCGCCGTTGCGCTGGCCACCAGTCCGCGAGCAGCCAGCTCGAGGCTGATCGCCCCGCCGAGGGAGTTGCCCACGACGTGCGGCATCTCCACGCCCCACTGGGCGAAGTTGGCTGCCAGGTCGCGACAGGCATTGTCCATGTCGTAGCGCTCGCCGTGCGGGTAGGGCGTCGACTCTCCGAAGCCGGAGAGATCGATGGCGATGACCTCGTGGGACACAGCCAGCTGGTCGAAGACGGGCCGCCAGGCCTGACGACGATGACCGATCCCGTGGATCAGGACGACCGGCTCGCCGGAGCCGGCACGATCGTGAACGAGCTGTGAGAGCGGCATACGAGCAGGCCTCCGTTGATCCCCAGGGGTTACATGCGACACGGAGTCTCGCATACCAATGGTATCTGGGACAGGGGTCAGCCGTCAGCCGTACACGGTCTCGGAGCCGTCGGTGTCCTTGCCCACCTTGCGGGCCAGGTAGAGGCCCTCCAGGGCGAGCTCGATGGCACCGGCACGCTGGCCGTCGTTATGGGCACCGAGCCGTTCGCAGATCTCGTCGTAGAGCTCGGACTCCCCGAGCACCGGCAGGCCGGTGAGGAAGTCGCGCGCCGTGACCTGCTCGCCGGTGGTGACCATCGCACCGCCCTCGATGGCGTCGACGAGGATCGCCAGGTCGAGACCTCGGAAATGAGCCCGGACGGTCTCGGCTGTCGCCGTGCGCAGCAAGTGGGTGAGGATCTCCTGCTCACGGCCCTCCTCCCCCGACTCGAACTCGATCTTGCCGCCGAGCACGTCCACCGCGGTCTCGAGGTCGACCACCCGGGCGACAGCCTCGTCCTCGTGCTGGACGGTCGCTCGGTGGATCGCAGCCGCGGCGATGGTCTCGGCACCGGCGATCGCAAACCTCGCTGAGACTCCCGAACGCTGGTCGACCGAGGAGGAGTCCCGCAGCTGACGGGTGAAGCGGGCGAGGATCTCGACCAGGAAGTCGGGCACGTCGACCAGGTCGGCCGGGAGCTCTGCTTCCTGACGGATCACCGCGATCTCGGCCTCGAGCTCGGTCGGGTAGTGCGTCCGGATCTCGGCGCCGAAGCGATCCTTGAGCGGGGTGATGATCCGTCCGCGGTTGGTGTAGTCCTCCGGGTTGGCGCTGGCCACGACCAGCACGTCGAGCGGCAGGCGCAGCACGTACCCACGGATCTGGATGTCGCGCTCCTCCATCACGTTGAGCATCGCGACTTGGATCCGCTCGGCCAGGTCGGGCAGCTCGTTGATCGCCACGATGCCGCGATGGCTGCGCGGGATCAGCCCGAAGTGGATCGTCTCCGGGTCGCCCAGCGAACGCCCCTCGGCCACCTTCATCGGGTCGACGTCACCGATCAGGTCAGCAACGCTCGTGTCGGGGGTCGCCAGCTTCTCGGAGTACCGGTCGGTGCGGTGCCGCCACTCGACGCCGAGCCGGTCACCCTCCTCGGCAGCGCGCCGCTTGGACTCGACCGTGATCGGGTCGAAAGGGTGCTCGCCGAGGTCGGAGCCGGCGATCACCGGGGTCCACTCGTCGAGAAGGCCGACCATCGTGCGGAGCAGCCGGGTCTTGCCCTGGCCTCGCTCGCCCAGGAGCACGATGTCATGCCCCGCGATCAGCGCCCGCTCGAGCTGGGGGATGACGGTCGACTCGAAACCGTGCAAGCCCGGCCAGGGGTCGCGTCCCTCTGCCAACGCCGCGAGCAGGTTGTCGCGGATCTCGACCCGCAACGGCTTGTGGACGTGGTCGGTGGCGCGCAGCTCGCCGAGGGTGCCGATGGCGGGCGCAGTCGCGGGCGCCGCAGCGTTGCTGGAGAGGGAGGTCACGATTTCACGCTACAGCGGCTACCAACTCGACCCGCGCGACCACCTCGGTCCCTGGACAGTCGTCTCCGAACGGCCGACGGGTCCTCCACAGGGCGCCCAGGCCGACTAAGGTCAGTACTGTCCTCTCGGGGGCGTTCGGCACCAGCTCGGTGAGACATGGGGAGACACAAGCGTGGCGCGCAAGCTGCTCAAGATCAACGACTCGTCGTGGTTGTTCGCCGAGACCGTCCGGACCCCGATGCAGGTGGGGATGCTCGCGACGTTCGCCGTGCCCGAGGATCGGCCGACCTTCGTTGCCGACCTGGTCGACAGGTGGCGCGAGACGCGGCAGTTCGCGGCTCCCTACAACTTCTTGTTCAAGAAGACTCCGGTGCCGAGCTGGCTCGAGTGCTCCGACGACGACATCGACCTCGACTACCACCTGCGCCACTCCGCGCTGCCCGCCCCCGGCTCCCAGCGCGAGCTCGGTGTGCTCATCTCGCGCCTGCACTCGGCCAAGATGGACCGGCGCTACCCGCTGTGGGAGTGCCACGTCATCGAGGGTCTCGAGGGCGACAAGTGGGCGCTCTACATGAAGGCACATCACTCGCAGGTCGACGGGGTGGGCGGGGTGCGCCTCCTCCGACGAATGCTCTCGGCCGATCCAGATGCCCGCGACATGCTGCCGCCGTGGGCGGTGGGTACGCACGGCCCTGACCAGTCGGGGTTGCCTCCGCGCGCGAAGCCGAGCAAGGAGCTGGCGACCACCGGCGGCGCCGGCCCCGTCGGGTTCCTCGCCGGTGGCGTCCGCAGCGGCGCCACGGTGGCCACTTCGCTTGTCCGGACCTATGCCGAGACGCTCACCGGCGCAGGTGGCGACGAGCGCGCCACCCCGTTCCGAGCGCCCAAGTCGATCTTCAACGGGCGCATCCACACCCCCCGCCGGTTCGCGACCCAGCACTACTCCATCGAGCGGATGAAGCTCATCGCCAAGGCCGCCGACGGGAGCCTCAACGACGTCTTCATGGCAATCTGTGGTGGTGCGCTGCGCCGCTACCTGATCGAGAGCGACCAGCTGCCGCGGGAGTCGCTGACCGCCAACGTGCCGGTCTCGGTGCGCGCCCACGAGGGCGCCAAGGTCGGCAATGCCGTCACGTTCCTCTATGCCCAGCTCGGCACCGACATCGCCGACCCGCTGAAGCGGATCGAGCGGATCAAGGCCTCCACGCGACTCGGCAAGGAGCGGCTGCCGCAGGTCGGCCAGGGCGCGATGGACGCCTACACCGCAGTCCTGATGCTCCCGTTCCTCGGCCAGGCGATGCTCGGCTTCGGCGGCCACGGACACCCGGCCGCCAACCTGGTCATCTCCAACGTCCCCGGCCCCGCCGAGGTCCGCTACCTGGACGGGTCGCCGATGGAGGAGATCTTCCCGGTGAGCCTGCTCTTCAACGGTCAGGCCCTCAACATCACCGCGGTCAGCTATGCCGGCGAGTTCAACATCGGCTACACCGGCGACCGCGACTCCGTGCCCAGCCTGCAGCGCATCGCGGTCTACTCCGGCGAGGAGCTCGACGCTCTCGAGGACGCCCTGGGCCTCTGACGAGAGGTCTCGCCGCCCGGCACGAGGTCCGACTCAGCGGTGCTGCATCCAGAGATTCTCCTCTCGGTAGGTAGCCACGTCGTTCTCGCGGTCCACCTCGAGGAGGTTGAGCGCATCCGGGACGACGTACTGACCACTGACCGGCAGGGGCATCGCAGCCCAGCCCTCCCAGTCCTCGACCGTGCCCGTGATCACCATCGAGTCCGACGCGACCCCGACGATGTGCGCGCCCAGGCGCTGATGGGTTCTGATCCACGGATCGACCGACAACCCGTCCTCCCGCGTCCACGAGGAGTACTCCTGCATCGAGAACTGCGGGTACCTGTGCTTCCACGTCGGGCGCACCGGAGCCACCACGTGCGCCATCCCGGCTGCGACCGCGCGGCTGGTCAGCACCGACAACACCTCGACCGCAAGGCCGCTCCTGTCGTGATCGGAGTGCACGGCAGCCGCCATGAAGCTGAACGCGGTCGACGGGCGTCGCGCTTCGTGGTCCTCGACCGCCCGCACGAGGGCGGCGTCGTAGCCGCTCGGGAGGTCGTCCGGGTCGCCACTCCATGCGAACGGCACTCCCCAGCCGCCGGCCACCACCCGCCCGTGATCGAGCAGCAGGACGTCGTAGTCCGCGAAGTATTCCTGGACCCGCGGCAGGTACACCGGCGGCACCGGGTCATGGAAGATGAACTCGGGCCAGCGTTCCCGGAAGGCGGCTTCTGCCTCCGCGTCGAGATCCGGACGACCGCTGCTCGTCACCACCTCCAGGTCCATGGATGCCATCGTGGCATCGACGCGTTCGCTGGGCCGCACGTTTGCCGACTGTCCCAAGGTGTCCGACGACACTCCTCACCCACGCGTCATCCGAGCCGGAGGCACCTCGCGACACCGTAGGGTCGACCTGTGTCGACTGCGGGAGTGCTCATAGCATCGGCGCTGGTGATCGCACTCACCATCGCGCTGACAGCAACCACGGTCGTCCTCACCCGCCAGCGCGGCCAGCTCGCGGAGGCCCGCGCCCGTGTCGACCAGCTCGAGGCCGACCTCTCGACCGCGCTTCGTCCGCGGCCGGCGGCCTCGGTCACCGAGCGGGCGGTGGCGCGCGTCGTACGAGGGGTCGGCAAGGTGCGCGAGCACGGCCTGACTGGACTGCTGCAGTCCTCGATCGAAGAACTCCAGGCGTGGGCCGCCGCTGAGGAGCAAGAGATCCGCTCGATGGCCGACTCCGACGGGCGGGTGACCCTGCTCTTCTCCGACATCGAGGACTCCACGCCGCTCAACGAGCGCCTCGGCGACGACGCGTGGGTGCGGGTGCTCACCGCTCACGACGCGTTGGTCAGAGCCAGGGTCGAGAAGTACCGGGGCCAGGTCGTCAAGACCTCCGGTGACGGTTTCATGGTGGCCTTCCGCGACGCCGAAGCGGCCTGCCGGGCCGCGGTGGGGATCCAGAAGGACCTGCGCCGGACCCTCGATCCACGACTGCGTGTCGTGGCGCCGGTCAAGGTGCGCATCGGCATCCACACCGGCACCGTGATCTCGCGCGACGGTGACTACTTCGGTCGCAATGTCGCGATGGCCGCACGCGTCGGTGCCTTGGCAACCGGAGGCGAGGTGCTGGTGACCGACGCCGTCCATGCTGCCCTCGATGACGACGCCGACGTGACGCTGGTCGAGATGGGCCAGGTCGAGCTCAAGGGGCTCCCCGGCGATCACCTCGTGTGGCGGGTGCTCACGCAGTGACGACCCTGCAGCAACCGTGCCCCTGCGGCTCCGGCGAGCTCTACGACGCCTGCTGCGGACGCTTCCACCGCGGCACCGAGCAGCCCACGACGCCCGAAGAGCTGATGCGCTCACGCTACGCGGCCTACGCCGTGGGCGGCGACTCCGGCGATGCGTACGTCTTCCGCACCTGGCATCCCCGCACTCGACCCGACGACGTCACCACTGATCCCGGACTGGAGTGGACGGGTTTGAAGATCCTCCGCGCCGAGGACGACGTCGTGGAGTTCGCGGCGCGCTACACCTTCGGCGGCGTCGAGCGGCTGCTGCACGAGACCAGTCGGTTCGAGCGACGCGGCGGTCGGTGGGTCTACGTCGAGGCGATCACGTTGAGTACCGACGCCTAGGCCCGGAGTACGAGAGGTCGGTTGGAGAGGG
>JBAVCA010000275.1:0-13580 GCA_049586475.1 Nocardioides sp. | reverse complement strand
CGATGCTGTCCGACCGGACCGGGGACAAGCTCTGGTGGGCCCAGCACCTGCTGCAGCGCGTGCACGTCATCGAACGCACCTTGGTGCAGCAGGTCGACGTGCTGGAGACGATGACCCCGCAGGACTTTCTGGAGTTCCGACAACGGCTGGCGCCGGCCAGCGGTTTCCAGAGCGTGCAGTTCCGCGAGCTCGAGTTCGTCAGCGGCGCGAAGGACGCCGGCTACCTCGATCGCTTCCGTGGTCTCACCGAGGACGAGCAGGCACGCCTGCGCCGACGGTTGGAGGAGCCCACGCTCTGGGACGCCTTCCTCGCCGTCCTGCGCGCCAACGGCTTGCCGGCCGACGACGACGAGCAGGTCGTCGAGTCGGTGCGTAGAACGGCGCACGACCGCACCCGCTACGCGGCGGTGTGGGCGCTCGCAGAGGCGCTGCTCCAGCACGACGAGCTCGCCGCGAGCTGGCGAGCCCGCCACGTGGTGATGGTCGAGCGGATGATCGGCGCCAAGTCCGGCACCGGCGGCTCGAGCGGCTCGGCGTACCTGCGTGGACGCCTGCCACTGCAGTACTACCCGGTGCTCTGGGAGGTGCGTGGCCGGCTCTGACCTCCGCCCGTGGCGGGCCTCGGTTGTCGCCGCGACCAGGGGGTCCTAACGTGTGCAGCGTGTCAACGACGACGCACGATTCCGACAAGGCCGAGCTCCTCGCGAAGGCCATCGACCTGGCTCAGCACGGGAAGGGTAGCGGCGGCCCACCGCGTGACGTGGTCGGCGACCTGGTGCTCGCCTACTACCGCCACGTGGCACCTGAGGACCTCACGGAGCGCTCCGACGCCGACGTGTACGGCGCCCTGGCCTCGCACTACAAGCTCGCTCTCTCGCGACCCCAGGGGAGCGCCCAGATCCGCCTGTCCACGCCGACCGTGAGCGAGCACGGCTGGTCGGCGGGTGGGCACTCGGTGGTCGAGGTCGTCATCGACGACATGCCGTTCCTGGTCGACTCGCTGACGATGGAGCTGTCCCGCCAGCTGCGCGACGTGCACCTGGTCGTGCACCCGCACTTCGACGTCGTCCGTGACATCACCGGCGAGCTGCAGTCGGTGACTCCGGTCGCCGACGGGTCCCGCGAGCCGACCGACGGCGCGGTGCGCGAGTCGTGGATGCACGTCGAGATCTCTCGCCTGGGCGAGGACGAGGACGACGACGCCGTCGTCGAGGACGTTCAGCGGGTGCTGCGCGACGTGCGCGAAGCGGTCGAGGACTGGTCGAAGATGCACGAGCGGGTGAGCCACATCGTGGAGGAGATCCGAAGCAGCCCTCCGCCGCTGAGCCGCGACGAGCTGCGCCAGTCAGCCGAGCTCCTGGAGTGGTTCGCGGACGGGAACTTCACCTTCCTCGGCTACCGCGAGTACACGCTGACCCAGGTCGAGGTCGATGGTGTCGAGGAGGAAGCGCTGCGCGCCGTCCCCGGGAGCGGCCTCGGCATCCTCCGCTCCGACCAGCAGGTCTCGGAGTCGTTCGCCCGCCTCCCGGAGCCGGTGAAGGCCAAAGCACGCGAGAAGACGCTGCTGGTGCTCGCCAAGGCCAATTCGCGCGCGACCGTGCACCGACCTGCCTACCTTGACTACGTCGGGGTGAAGACCTTCGACGCGGCTGGTGAGGTCACCGGGGAGCGCCGCTTCCTGGGCCTGTTCTCCAGTGCCGCCTACACCGAGTCGCTCACCCGGATCCCGCTGATCCGGGAGAAGGTACAGGCCGTCCTGGCACGCAGCGGCTTCGACCCGCAGAGTCACGCGGGCAAGGCGCTGCTCGACACCCTGGAGACCTATCCCCGCGACGAGCTCTTTCACACCCCGGTCGAGGAGCTCGCCCCGCTGGCGGAGGCTTCGATGCAGGCACGCGAGCGCAGGTCGGTGCGGATGTTCAGCCGCTCCGACACCTATGGTCGCTACGTCTCGGTGCTCGTCTACCTACCGCGCGACCGCTACAACACCAGCGTCCGCGAGCGTTTCGTCGAGATCTTGCAGGAACGCCTCGGCGGCGAGTCGGTGGAGTTCAACGTGCGGATCAACGAGTCGACCACCGCTCGGGTGCACTTCGTGGTGCACCTGCCCAAGGGGTCCATGATCCCCGACATCGACACGGTCGACCTGGAGCGTCGCCTGGCCGAGGCTTCACGCTCCTGGCGCGACGACTTCACCTCCGCAGTCATCTCCGAGTACGGCGAGGAGGTCGGCGCCATTCTGGGCCGGCGCTACCTCGACTCATTCCCGGAGGCCTACAAGGAGGACTTCTCGGCCCGGACCGCGTCGATCGACCTGGGGCGCCTGGAGGGGATCGTCGGGGCCGAGGGTCTCGACCACTCGCTCTACCAAGAGGTGGACGCCGGCCTCGGTGAGGCCCGGCTCAAGCTCTACCGGATCGGGGAGCCGCTCTCGCTGTCCGAGATCCTCCCGATGCTCAGCTCGATGGGCGTCGAGGTCGTTGACGAGCGGCCCTACTCGCTGACCGGGCTGGAGCGCCGCTCCCACATCTACGAGTTCGGGCTGCGCTACCCAGGCCGGCTGCCCGACGATGCCCGCGAGCTCTTCCAGGACGCCGTGCGGGCGGTCTGGGCCGGTTTCACCGAGGTGGACGGCTTCAACGCTCTCGTCCTGGGCGCGCGGATCACCTGGCGTCAGGCGGTGGTGCTGCGCGCGTACGCGAAGTACATGCGCCAAGGCGGATCTCCGTTCGCGCTCGACTACATCGAGGAGGCACTGTCCAGCAACGTCGAGATCACCCGGATGCTGGTCGACCTGTTCGAGGCGCGCTTCGACCCCGACGCAGCAGTAGCGGGCGCTGAGGACCGGGCTGTCGAACGACTCTCGAACGCGCTCGAGGACGTCGTCAGCCTCGACCACGACCGGATCCTGCGCTCCTACCTGACGCACATCCAGGCCACCTTGCGCACCAACTACTTCCAGCACGCGGCTGGCACTGCGGGCGACGGTGCCGGGCCGAAGAGCTACATCTCCTTCAAGCTCGAGCCGTCGGCGATCCCCGACCTGCCCGAGCCGCGTCCGATGTTCGAGATCTTCGTCTACTCCCCACGCGTCGAGGGCGTGCACCTGCGCTTCGGCGCGGTCGCGCGGGGTGGGCTGCGCTGGTCGGACCGCCGAGACGACTTCCGGACCGAGGTGCTCGGGCTGGTCAAGGCCCAGATGGTGAAGAACACCGTGATCGTGCCGGTCGGTGCGAAGGGCGGGTTCTTCGCCAAGATGCTGCCTGACCCTTCCGACCGCGATGCCTGGCTGGCTGAGGGGATCGCCTGCTACACGACGTTCATCTCCGCTCTTCTCGACGTCACCGACAACCTCGTCAAGGGCGAGACGGTCCCGCCACCGCGGGTGGTGCGCCACGACGAGGACGACTCCTACCTCGTGGTCGCCGCCGACAAGGGCACGGCGACGTTCTCCGACATCGCCAACAAAGTCGCCCAGGACTACGGTTTCTGGCTGGGTGACGCCTTCGCCAGCGGTGGCTCGGTCGGCTACGACCACAAGGCGATGGGGATCACCGCCCGCGGCGCGTGGGTCTCGGTCCAGCGCCACTTCCGGGAGATGGACGTCGACTGCCAGACCGAGGACTTCACCTGCGTCGGGGTCGGCGACATGTCCGGGGACGTCTTCGGCAACGGGATGCTGTGCTCCGAGCGCACCCGGCTGGTGGCGGCCTTCGACCACCGGGACATCTTCCTCGACCCCGATCCGGACGCCGAGGCGTCCTACGCCGAGCGGAAGCGGCTCTTTGCGCTTCCTCGCTCGAGCTGGCAGGACTACGACCGAGCCCTGATCTCCGAAGGTGGTGGGATCTTCTCCCGGACAGCGAAGAAGATCCCGCTCAACGACCGAATCCGCAAGGCGCTCGGCATCGCTGCCGACGCGGCCACCATGACCCCGGCCGAGCTGATGAAGGCGATCCTGCAAGCGCCCGTCGACCTGCTGTGGAACGGCGGAATCGGTACCTACGTCAAGGCCGGCTCCGAGAGTCACGCCGACGCGGGCGACAAGGCCAATGACCCGATCCGGGTGAACGGCGGCGACCTGCGGGTGCGCTGCATCGGCGAGGGCGGCAACCTCGGGATGACCCAGCTCGGCCGGATCGAGTACGCCCGCGCCGGTGGCCGGGTCAACACCGACTTCATCGACAACTCCGCCGGCGTGGACACCTCCGACCACGAGGTCAACATCAAGGTGCTGCTCGACCGGGTCGTCGCCTCCGGTGACCTGACCGGCAAGCAGCGCAACGCCGTCCTCGCCCAGATGACCGACGAGGTCGCGGCGCTGGTGCTGCGCGACAACTACGAGCAGAACGTCGCTCTCGGCAACGCCGCGGCGAACGCCGTGCCGTTGCTGCACGTGCACGAGTCCTGGATGAAGAAGCTGGAGGCGGACGACGTCATCAACCGGACGCTCGAGGGTCTGCCGTCGAGCAGACAGGTCGCCCGGCGGATCGACCGGCGTGAGGGACTCACCACGCCGGAGCTCTCGGTCCTGATGGCGTGGACCAAGATCGTGCTGGCCGCCGAGCTGCTCGCCTCCGACCTGCCCGAGGACCCCTATCTGGCCCTCGACCTACGGGCCTACTTCCCGGGCCCGATCCGCGAGGGCTTCGACGCGCGCATCGTGGAGCACCCGTTGCGTCGGGAGATCATCGTGACCCAGGTGGTCAACGACCTCGTCAACGGTGCCGGCATGACGTACTGGCCGAGGCTGGCCGGGGAGACGGGAGCCTCGGCCGCCGAGCTCACGCGGGCCAACTTCGTGGCCCGCGAGATCTTCGGGTCGCTGCCACTGCGCGACGAGATCCAGGAGCTGGACAACAAGATCCCCTCGGGGGTGCAGACTGCAATGCGCGTCGAGATGCGCACCCTGGTCGAGCGCGGATCGCGGTGGCTCGTCAGCAACCGGCGACCGCCGCTGGACTCGCAGGGTCTGGTCGACCTGTTCGCCGGTCCGATGCAGACCATCATGGCGGCCCTGCCCGAGCTGATGAGCGGTGCCGAGCTGGCGGCCTACGAAGGGCGGATGGAGCGGCTCATCGCCAACCACGTCCCGGTCGGCCTGGCTTCAGAGGTCGCGGTGCTCCCGCCGTCCTACATGCTGCTCAACGTCATCGAGATCGCCCAACGCGATTCATTGGACCCGGTCGAGGTTGCTCGGGTGCACTTCACCCTGGGGGAACGACTGGGGCTGTCGGTGCTCGTCCAGCGGATCCTCGCGCTGCCGCGCGACGACCGTTGGCAGACCATGGCGCGGGCGGCGCTACGCGACGACCTGCATACGGTCCAGGCGCAGCTGACTGGCCAGGTGCTCGCCGCGACCGACGCCGACGACACGGCGGCGGGGCGGATCGCGTCCTGGGAAGCCGCCGACGAGGTCCTCATCGGACGGGCCGCCGACACCCTGCGTGAGATCTGCACCGACGAGCACGCCGACCTGGCGCGGATGTCGGTGGCGCTGAGGGTGGTCCGAGGTCTGCTGAACTAGCGCGACCGGTGAAGCAGGCGCTCGAGCGCGCGGTCGACGTCATCGGTGCTCGTCCAGGCCGCGGCCTGGGTCCGGTCGATGATGGTGGTGCCGCGCTCGTCGACGAGACGACGGAGCCCGTGCGGGGTCGTCCAGACCATCTCGCCGGTGGCGGTCGGGGTACAGGTGTAGTGGAGATGCGTCTTGGCCCGATGTCGGGTGCGGGCAAGCGGCTGAGTGTCGTGAGAGTTCGTCTGGTCGGGCGGACCGCCGGGGTCGTAGGGGACCGGATGGTCGAGGTCGACCCTGCGGCTGATCGTGGTCGCGTGCGGGAAGGCTTCCTCGGGCCGCAGCAGGTGGGTCCGCTCCTTGATGGCCTCGGGGTGCTCGTACGCGTTGGTGGAGACGCGATCGGCCAGGTCGATCACAGGCTTGACAGTGATGTCGGTCGTGGCGAGCAGCTCGCGTAGGGAAGAAAGGATCATCGGTCCTACACCCTCCACCCGGGCCACCCCGGAAGCGTGCCCGCGCAGCGCTGCCTCGTGAAGATGGAGGTAGAGGACGGAGCTCGGACGCATCCGCTTCGGGTCGACCGCTCGCAGCGCGTCGAGCAGCTGCTCGGGGAAGGCCGTGGTGCGGGACGCGGTGAGGTTGCCATCCTCGCCAACGTCGCCGTGCTCCACGAGCAGCTCGAGCAGCTCGGCGGGACGCGACAGCCAGCCCATCGCGATCGAGCGGAGCTCGTCGCGCTTGGTCGGGGCGGGACCCGCGTGCTCGGGGTGTTTGGCGAGAAGGTCGGCGATCCGCTCGAGCATCGCATCGATCCAGACCGCGTCGCCGGCGGTGATTCGGGCGACGAGGTGCCTGAGCCCGTGGTCGTCGGTGCGTCCGAGCCCGACGTAACGCTTCGTTCGTTGCTCGGTCCACTCCTTCTCGAAGGCCGGCAGGTCGGCTTCGACGACCTTGGCCTCGGCGAGCACCAGGACTCGCCCGGGGGACTGGCCGACGATCGCGTCGGCGACCGCGGTGTCGACGACGCCGACAGCCTCGGCAGACACCCGCCGCGACATCGAGGCGACCTTGCGGGCCACCCAGAGGTCAGTCTCTCCGGCGAGCACTCGTGCGAAGGTCAACGGCAATCGGTGGCGTAGGTCGAGCGCATCGGCCACGATCGCGCGAGCCGCGAGAGTGTGCACGCTGCGGGCAATCCCGAGCTCGCACAGTGCGAGCTCCTGGATCTTTGGCGTGCCCTCCCCGCCGATGCGCTGAGTGCGCTCCCCGCCGGGCACGTCGCGCAGCTCGGGGAGAACCTCCATCCGGTGCAGGTCGGCCCACTCCAGCACCAGGAGCAGGTCGTCGACCTCGACCTGTCGCCGCCCCGCCGTCGTGGCCTGCAAGGAGGCCAGCACGCGTGCTGTCTCCTGCTGGTTGACGTCGTCGTCAGGGTGCCACATGCAAGCATGATATCGAACACTTGTTCGAATCGCAACCAGGACAGCCGGATCGATGAAGCGCGGCGCCGCGTCGCCGGACCACCCGCGTCCGGAACCGAACTCCGTGCTCAACTCGGAACGCTCGAGCGGTTGCTCGTCGACTGACCCGGGTGCCCGACCTGAGGTACCTTATTGATTCGCGGTTGTCGGTGGCCCGACCTAATCTCGTTGATGATGACAACGGATCTCGGACCCGACCCCACGAGTGAGCCGCCTGCCGGCGTGCACTCGCTCTGGCGCCTGCGCGGCTACCTCAAGCCCCACCGGGGCGCGCTCCTGATCATGCTGCTCACCTCGCTCGCGGGCGTGGGCCTGACCATCGCGATCCCGCTGGTCACCAAGGCCCTCATCGACGGCCCGATCACCAATGGTGAGCTCGGCCCGGTGCTGCCCCTCGGGCTCCTTGCGCTGGTCCTCGGCGTGATCGAGGCCGGCCTCATCCTGTGGCGTCGTTGGGTCCAGAGCAGCGCGGTCCTCAGCGTCGAGACCGCGATGCGCCGCGACCTCTACGAGCTGCTCCAGCAGCTGCCGATGTCCTTCCACAGCCGCTGGCAGTCGGGCCAGCTGTTGTCGCGGGCCACCACCGACCTCAGCGGCATCCGGCGCTTCTTCGGCTTCGGCATGCTCTTCCTGCTGATCAACATCGTCCAGGTGGTCGTGGTCACGATCGTCCTGCTCAACATGTACTGGCCGCTGGGGCTTGTCGTCGCCGCGGCGGCGGTCCCGATCGTGGCGCTCTCGATGCGCTTCGAGAAGAAGTACGTCGTGATCTCGCGGCGGGTCCAGGACGAGCAGGGTGACCTGGCGACCCTCGCCGAGGAGGGCGCGGTCGGCATCCGCGTGATCAAGTCCTTCGGCCGCGGAGAGCACGTCTCGCAGCAGTACGAAGCCGCAGCCGACACGCTGCGCGAGACCAGCATGGTCAAGGTGCGCCTGGCAGCGAAGTTCTGGACGTTCCTCGAGATCATCCCCAACCTCGCCGTCGCGGTCGTCCTGCTGCTCGGAGCGATCGGGGTCGGCCGCGGTGAGCTGACGCCCGGCGAGCTGGTCGCCTTCATCACGTTGTTGCTCTCGCTCGTCTGGCCGGTGTCCTCGCTCGGCGTCATCTTGGCGATGGCCCAGGAGGCGATGACCAGCGCGGCTCGGATCCTGGAGATCTACGACACCGTGCCCGCCATCGTCGGCGGGAACGCGGTGATCGAGGAGCCACGCGGCCACCTGCGGTTCGAGCACGTCGACTTCGCCTTCCCCGACGCCCCGGACGAGCCGGTGCTCCGCGACGTCTGCCTGGATCTCGCACCGGGGGAGACGATCGCTCTGGTGGGAGCGACGGGTTCGGGCAAGACGGTGCTGACCTCGCTGGTGCCCCGCTTGCACGACGTCACCGGTGGGCGCGTGAGCATCGACGGGGTCGACGTACGAGACCTCGACCTGCGCCACTTGCGCTCGCTGGTCGCGACCGCGTTCGAGGAGCCGACCCTGTTCTCGATGAGCGCCCGGGAGAACGTCACGCTCGGCCGCGCCGACGCGAGCGAGGCCGACATCGAGCAGGCTCTCGACATCGCCCAAGCCGACTTCGTGCGCGACCTGCCGTGGGGCCTCGACACCCGGATCGGCGAGCAGGGGATGGCCTTGTCCGGCGGGCAGCGCCAGCGTCTGGCGCTGGCCCGCGCGGTGCTGGCCGACCCGAAGATCCTGGTGCTCGACGACACCCTGTCGGCCCTCGACGTGCACACCGAGAAGCTGGTCGAGGAGGCGCTGCAGCGCGTGCTCGGCTCCACCACCGGGCTCGTCGTCGCCCACCGCGCCTCGACCGTGCTCCTCGCCGACCGGGTCGCCCTGCTGCAGGGCGGCACCATCACCCACGTCGGTGATCACCGCGAGCTGCTCGCCACCGTGCCGGCCTACCGCGAGCTGCTCGCCGCCGACGCCGACCTGTCCGAGGCGGCGACCGCATGAGCACCGAGACCCCGGTGACCCGTCAGCCGAGCTGGCGCGGGGTCGCGCAGACCGACGACGAGGAAGCCGCCGAGCGCGAGCGCACCCTCCGGTTCGCCGGAGGCTCCGGCGCCCTGTTGCGTGAGCTGCTTTCGCCGTACCGCAAGGCGATCTGGATCCTCGTCGGCGTCGTGCTCGTCGAGAACGCCGCGCGGCTCTCGATCCCCTACCTGGTCAAGGAGGGGATCGACACCGGCATCCCCCCGATCCGCGCCGACGACAACCTCACGCCGTTGACGATCATCGTCGGCATCGTGCTTCTGGCCGCCCTCACCCAGGCGGTGGCGCGCAACTTCTTCCTCGTGCGCTCCGGGCTGCTCGGTCAGAACGTCCTCTACGAGCTACGCCGGCGGGTCTTCCGGCACTTTCAGGTGCTCAGTCCGGCCTTCCACGACGACTACACCTCCGGTCGGGTCATCTCTCGCCAGACCTCCGACGTGGATGCGATCTACGAGATGCTCGAGACCGGCTTCGACGGCCTGGTCACCGCGGCGCTGACCTTGGTCGGCACCGCCGGCCTGCTGCTCTTCCTCGACGTCAAGCTCGGGCTGGTGGCGTTGGCGTGCGGGCCCTTCCTCTTCTTCTTGACCAACTGGTTCCGCAAGGCCTCGACGGCGAGCTATCGCAACACCCGCGACAAGGTCGCCCTCGTGATCGTGCACTTCGTGGAGTCGATGGGCGGCGTCCAGGCGGTGCAGGCCTTCCGCCGCGAGTCGCGCAACCAGGAGATCTTCGACGACGTCAACAACCAGTACCGTCGCGCCAACCTGCACGCCTTCCGCCTCGTGGCGCTGTTCATGCCCGGCATCAAGCTGATCGGCAACGTCACCATCGCTGTGACGCTCCTCTACGGCGGATACCTCGCCTACAACGGCGAGGTGACGGTCGGCGTCCTGGCGGCGTTCCTGCTCTACCTACGTCAGTTCTTCGAGCCGATGATGGAGATCTCGCAGTTCTACAACACCTTCCAGTCGGCCTCTGCTGCGCTCGACAAGCTGGCCGGGGTGCTGCGCGAGGAGCCCGGCGTGCCGGAGCCTGACGAGCCACACCGACTGCAGGAGACGCACGGCGGGCTTCATTTCGACGCCGTGAGCTTCAGCTATACCGAGGGCCGCGACGTCATCCCCGGCCTCGACCTGAGCATCCCGGCCGGGCAGACCATCGCACTGGTCGGCACCACCGGCGCCGGCAAGACCACCCTGGCCAAGCTCGCCACCCGTTTCTACGACCCCGTCGCCGGCACGGTGCGCCTCGACGGGGTCGACCTGCGCGAGCTGACCTCCGCTGACCTGCGCGAGCGGGTCGTCATGGTCACCCAGGAGAACTACCTCTTCTCCGGCACGATCGCCGACAACATCCGCTTCGGACGCCCCGAGGCGACCTTGGCAGAGGTCGAGCAGGCTGCCACGGCGCTGGGCGCCCACGACTTCATCATGGCGCTGCCTTCTGGCTACGACACCGACGTCGCCAACCGGGGCGGGCGGTTGAGCGCCGGTCAGCGCCAGCTCGTCGCCTTCGCACGCGCCTTCCTCGCCGACCCCGCGGTGCTGATCCTCGACGAGGCGACGTCCTCGCTGGACGTGCCGTCCGAGCGGCTGGTGCAGCAGGCGCTGCGCACGGTGCTCGCCGGGCGCACAGCGGTGATCATCGCCCACCGGCTGTCGACGGTGGAGATCGCCGACCGGGTGCTGGTGATGGAGCACGGTCGGATCGTCGAGGACGGATCTCCGGCCGAGCTGATCGACAGTGGCAAGGGACGCTTCTCCGACCTGCACGACGCCTGGCTCGAGTCGCTCGCCTAGACAGGGGCGTCGTTAGGATCGAGGGATGACCGACCTCCGCAGCGCCAGCGTGTCCGAGATCGTCCGGCTGACCTCCGAGGGCGACCTGACCCCGAAGGTCGTCGTCGACGAGGCCCTCGAGCGGATCGCCGAGCGCGACCCGGCGCTGAACGCCTTCTCGGTGGTGCTCTCCGACCAGGCCCGGGCCGAGGCTGCTGCCCTCGGCGGCGCCTCGGCGGCGCCAGGACCTCTGCACGGGGTCCCGATCGCGATCAAGGAAGAGCTGGACGTCGCCGGCTGCGTCACGACGTTCGGCGGCGAGGGCAACACGACCCCCGTGACCGCGGACTGCGAGCTCGTGGCGCGACTGCGGGCTGCCGGTGCGGTGATCGTCGGCAAGACGACGATGCCCGAGTTCGGAGCCTGGCCCTACACCGAAGGGGCCTCGCGCGGCATCACCCGGAACCCGTGGGACCCCACCCGCACGCCGGGCGGGTCCAGTGGCGGCACCGCAGCAGCGGTGGCCTCCGGGATGGTGCCGGTCGCGATCGGTGGCGACGGCGGCGGCTCGATCCGCATCCCGTCAGCCATGTGCGGGCTCTTCGGCCTCAAGCCTCAGCGCGGTCGGGTGACGACTGCTCCGCACGAGCACCTGTGGCTGGCTCTCGGGACGACCGGTCCGCTGGCTCGCACCGTGCGCGACGCCGCGATCGTCTACGACGTCATCCGCGGCAACCTCGACACCGACCGGTTCCGGGCCGGACCGGTCGGCTCGTTCGAGGCGGCAGCCCTGCGCGCCCCGGACCGGCTCCGGATCGGGTGGTCGGTCAAGCCGGTCACCAAGGGCGTCAAGCCTGACCCGCTCCATGTCGCCGCGGTCGAGGAGACCGCACAGCTGCTGAGAGAGCTCGGCCACGACGTGGTCGAGATCGATCCGCGCTACCCCGACCCGACGACTGCCTTCGTGCCGCAGTTCTTCGGCGGCATCCGCGACGAGGCGCAGATGGTCGAGCACTACGACCGGCTCGAGCGTCGCACACGCGAGACCTACCGGCTGGGCTCCTGGGTGACGCCCCGGGTGATCGAGTGGGCGCTGAAGGCCGGCGAGAAGGTCTCGGTCAAGGCCAACCGGGTCTTCGACTCCGTCGACGTGCTGCTCACCCCCAGCATCGCGCACCGCCCGCCCCGGGTGGGGATCCTGGACGGTCGGGGAAGCGCGGCTTCCTCGCTGCTCGCCATGCCGGCGATTGCCTACGCGGCGCTGTGGAACGTCGCCGGCAACCCCGCCGCCTCCGTGCCCTGCGGGATCGCCGAGGACGGGCTGCCGGTCGGCGTCCAGCTGGTCGGTCCGACCGACGGCGAGGAACTGCTGCTGAGCCTGTCGGCGCAGCTCGAGGAGGCCCGCCCCTGGCCGCTCGTGGTCCCGTCGGCGTGATGCTGCTGCAGACTCCGCGTGCCCGGCTGCGCCGGTTGCTGCGGCCCGGTGCGCCGAGTCCGCTCGTCGGCCGGACGGTGCTGGTGACCGGAGCCTCGTCCGGGATAGGGGAGGCCACGGCCCGGTTGGCCGCGCAGCGCGGCGCGACGGTGCTGCTGGTCGCGCGCCGCGGGGACGAGCTCGAACGGGTGCGGCGAGCCATCACCGACGAGGGAGGTGCGGCTGCGACCTACGTCTGTGACCTGACCGACCTCGACGCCATCGACGCGCTCGTCGCCCGGGTCCTCGCCGAGCACGGTGCGGTCGACTACCTGGTCAACAATGCCGGACGCTCGATTCGGCGTTCGCTGCACCTGAGCTACGACCGCTTTCACGACGTGGAGCGGACCATGGCCATCAACTACTTCGCGCCGGTGCGGCTCACGCTCGGGCTGCTACCGGCCATGCGGGCCCAGCACTTCGGCCAGGTGGTCAACATCCTCAGCTGGGGCGTGCAGCTCAAGGCGCCGAAGTTCTCCGCCTACCTGGCCTCCAAGACCGCCCTCGACACGTGGTCGCGGATCGCGGCCCGCGAGTCGTACGGCGACAACGTCGCGTTCACCAACATGAGGTTCGGTCTGGTGCGCACCGCGATGGTCGCCCCGACCCAGGAGTACGACGGGTTGCCGGCGATGAGCCCCGAACGGGCAGCCGAGCACGTCGTGCGTGCCCTCGAGGACCGCCCCGTGGTGTGGAACGTGGCGGCTGGAGTCGTGGGGGAGGTGCTGGGGCTGGTCTCGCCGCGAACAGCGGACGCGATCATGCACCGGCTCGACCGGCGTCAGCGGGGGTGAGGCTCAGCTCGCCTTCTTGGCGGCCGACTTCTTCGCGGTCGACCTCTTGGTAGCGGTCTTCTTCGGCGCCGCTTTCTTGGCGGCGGTCTTCTTCGCGGGCGTCTTCTTGGCGGGGCTCTTCCTGGCCGGTGCCTTCTTAGCCGCGCTGCTGGTCGAGGATCCCTCCTCCTCGGCGCTGCTCTCCCCGCGTGCGGACTGCGCCGCCTTCACCGAGCGCTGGAGTGCAGCGAGCAGGTCGACGACCTCGCCGGACGACTTGGTCGAGGTAGGAGTTCGCTTGATCTCGCCGCCATCGATCTTGGCCTTCACCAGTGCCTCGACAGCACCGGCGTAGTCATCCTCGAACTCGCCCGGCTCGAAGTCACCGGCCAGGGTCTCGACCAGCATGGTGGCCATCTTGCTCTCTGACGCCTTCACCTCGCCCGCATCGATGGCGAAGTCGGGGGTGCGAATCTCGTCGGGCCACATCATCGTCTGCAGCACGATGACGTCGTCGCGCACACGGAGCACCGCGACCGACGTGCGCTGGCGCAA
>JBAVCA010000274.1:0-2912 GCA_049586475.1 Nocardioides sp. | reverse complement strand
TCGCCGAGGAAGATCGAGATGATCGCCGGCGGTGCCTCGTTGGCGCCCAGGCGATGATCGTTTGACGCCGAGGCGACCGAGGCCCGCAGCAACCCGCCGTACTTGTGCACCGCTCGGATGACGGCGGCACAGAACACGAGGAACTGAGCGTTGTCGTGCGGGTTGTCCCCCGGCACGAGCAAGCTGCCGAGATCGGCGTTGCCCAGGGAGAAGTTGACGTGCTTGCCTGAACCGTTCACACCGGCAAAGGGCTTCTCGTGGAAGAGGCACTCCATCCCGTGCCTCTTCGCCACCGCCTTGAACGTCGTCATCAACAGCTGCTGGTGGTCAGATGCCTCGTTGGCGCGCTCGAACATCGGCGCCACCTCGAACTGACCGGGTGCGACCTCGTTGTGGCGCGTCTTGGCAGGGATGCCGAGCTTGAACAGCTCGCGCTCGGTATCCATCATGAACCCGAGGACCCGCTCGGGGATGGCGCCGAAGTAGTGGTCGTCGAACTCCTGGCCCTTGGGTGGCTTCGCACCGAAGAGGGTGCGACCGGCGTTGAGCAGGTCGGGACGGGCGAGGAAGAAGTGGCTGTCGACCAGGAAGTACTCCTGCTCGGGCCCGCAGTAGGCCACCACGTTGTCGGGCGCCTCGTGACCGAAGAGCGTCAGCACCCGCTTGGCGTGCTCCGACATCGCCTGCTGCGAGCGCAGGACCGGAGTCTTGTGGTCGAGGGCCTCGCCGGTCATCGAGATGAAGATGGTCGGGATGCACAGGGTGTTGCCGTTGGGGTTCTCCAGCACGTAGGCCGGGCTCATCACGTCCCAGCCGGTGTAGCCGCGCGCCTCGAAGGTGTTGCGCAACCCCCCGTTGGGAAAGCTGGACGCATCCGGCTCGCCCTGAATCAACGTCTTGCCCGAGAAGGACGCGAACGCCGTGCCGTCGCCGACCGGGTCCAGGAAGCTGTCGTGCTTCTCAGCGGTGAGTCCGGTCAAGGGGTAGAAGACGTGCGCGTAGTGGGTGGCGCCCTTCTCCAGGGCCCAGTCCTTCATTGCTGAGGCGACGGCGTCCGCCACGTCGGGGTCCAGCGGCGTGGAGCGCTCGATGGTCGACAGGATCGAGCGGTACACGTTCTTGGGCAACCGCTTCTGCATCACCGTGAGGCTGAAGACGTTGCACCCGAAGATCTCCCCCGGCTCTTCGCCGGGGTCGAAGCTGATCGGCGGCGGCGTGGAGGCCTCGACGGCGGCGATGGCCTGGTGACGGACGGGGTTGGCAGTCATGGGGTTACTCCTCGACGTTCGCCGACCTCGGGAGCCGGCTTCCCCGACAACCTAGAAGGCTCGAATGTCGGCAATGTTTCGTCTTTGTGTCGTTGTGCGGCTCCGCGAGGGTCGGAGCGTCGTTCTCACGGCTGCCCGGCATCCCCCCTAGGTGTCTGGCAGACTCGCAGCTGTGCCAGTCGAGACCTCCCGTGAACGACGCGCGCTCGTTGTCGAGGACGACGATGACGTGCGCGCTCTCATCGAATTCACCCTCAGCACGCAGGGATTCGAGGTCCGCGCTGTCGATTCCGGTCCGGCCGGTCTCGAGGAGGCCCGCACCTTCGACCCCGACCTGGTCACGCTCGACGTGGGTCTGCCGGGTATCGACGGCATCGAGACCTGTCGCCGGTTGCGCGAGTTCACCGATGCCTACGTGATCATGATCACGGGGCGCGACGACGAGATCGATCGGCTCCTGGGACTGGAGACCGGGGCCGACGACTACCTCTCGAAGCCGTTCAGCGTTCGTGAGCTCAAGGCACGCGTCAATGCTCTGTTCCGCCGGCCTCGGCACCACGGTGGCGCTGCTGACGGCCCCCGGTCAGCCGCTCCGGCGGAGCCTGAGCACGAGATGCTCGCGCACGGACCGCTGCGCGTGGACGTCGATGGCCGCCGAGCCTTCAAGGGTGAGGGCGAGCTGGCGTTGACGCGCACCGAGTTCGACCTGCTGACCGAGCTGATGCGCACCCCTGCGCGGGTCTGGACCCGCGAGGCCCTGCTGCGCTCGGTCTGGGGCACCGACTGGGCCAGCGACACCCACCTCGTCGAGGTCCACATCGGCAACCTGCGTCGCAAGCTCGAAGGCGATACGGGCTCGGCTCGCCACATCCGCACCGTGCGCGGCGTGGGCTACCGGATGGAGTCGGTCGACTCCTGAGCGTGGGCGTCCTCGTCGAGGTACTCGGAGAGGGCTGCTGCTGCTCTCACCGCCGCGTCGGGGAGGAGCGCGCCGTGCTCGCGCGCACGGCCGAGATCGGCGGCCCGCAGGGCCTCGGTGACGCCGGTGGCGATCTCGGCCGTCTCGACCAGACCGGTCATGATCGAGGAGACCCGCAGGCTGTGCGCCGCGTCGAGGGCCCGGTCGGTGTCGGCCTGCTCGAGCGCGTCGAGGATCCGAGCCACCCGGTCGTCCAGCATCCGCCGGTAGGTGCTCACCAGGGAGTGCACGAACTCCACGCTCTGCGTGTCGCTCTCCAGCCGTCGTACGGCGGACTCGTCGAAGACGGTCATCGTGGCCTCCCCCCAGTGGTGTCGAGCGGTCTCGAGTGGCGTCGGATCTCGTGGTCAGGCTCCAGCATGGCGCCCCTAGATCCAGACCCTGCCTGCTCCGCCTCAAGGAATCCTCAAGAAACCCTCACCAAAAGACACGATCGACGACGGCGCGGGCCTGGCGAGTGCTACGCAGGTGGTCGTTGACCATCTCGTCGGTGCATCCGGCAGGGTAGCCGAGGATGCTCGCCACCGCCGCTCGCTCCCGTGCGTCGCGAGGCAGCTGGTCCGACCCCTTGCCGCGCGCGAGCGCCACGGCGTTGCGCACCCGGCTCACCGAGCGCCACGCCTCGCACAGCACCTCGGCGTCGTGCGGGTCGAGCAGCCCGGCCT
>JBAVCA010000273.1:0-5407 GCA_049586475.1 Nocardioides sp. | reverse complement strand
CCCGGTCGGCGATCAGGTGGTGCGGGGCAGCACGGGTGATCTCGACGATGACGTTGTCGCCCGGGCGCACGGGCTCGTCCGGAGCGGCGAAGTGGACCAGACGCGCATCGGGTCCACGCCCGGAGAGCCGGAGGGTCTCGGCGTCCTTGCGACCCTCGCCCTCGGAGACCATCAGCTCGACGGTGCGCCCGACGAGCTGCTTGTTCTCCTCCCAGGCGATTTCCTTGACGACCTCGACCAGACGGCCGTAGCGGTCCTTGACGACGTCGGGAGGAACTTGGTCCGGCAGGTCGGCGGCGGGTGTGCCGGGACGCTTGGAGTACTGGAAGGTGTAGGCGTTCGAGAAGCGCGCCTGCCGGACGACCTCGAGGGTGGCGAGGAAGTCGTCCTCGGTCTCGCCGGGGAAGCCGACGATGATGTCGGTGGTGATCGCGGCGTCAGGGATCGCGGCCCTGACCCGCTCGATGATGCCAAGGAACTTCGCGCTGCGGTAGGAGCGACGCATGTCCTTGAGGACCTTGTCCGAGCCGGACTGCAGGGGCATGTGCAGCTGAGGCATCACGTTGGGGGTCTCGGCCATCGCCTCGATCACGTCGTCGGTGAACTCTGCAGGGTGCGGGGACGTGAACCGCACCCGCTCCAGACCCTCGATGGCACCGCAGGCACGCAGCAGTTTGGAGAAGGCCTGACGGTCGCCGAACTCGACACCGTAGGCGTTGACGTTCTGTCCGAGCAGGGTCACCTCGGAGACGCCGTCGGCGACCAGCGCTTCGATCTCGGCGAGGATCTCCCCGGGGCGGCGATCCCTCTCCTTGCCACGCAGCGCCGGGACGATGCAGAAGGTGCAGGTGTTGTTGCACCCGACCGAGACCGAGACCCAAGCGGCGTACGCCGAGTCACGCTTGGTCGGCAGGGTGGAGGGGAAGACCTCGAGCGACTCGAGGATCTCGACCTGCGCCTCGTCGAGCGAGCGCGCCCGGTCGAGCAGAGCCGGCAGCGAGCCGAGGTTGTGGGTGCCGAAGACGACGTCGACGTGCGGCGCCTTCTCGGTGATCGTGGCTCGGTCCTTCTGCGCGAGACAGCCACCCACCGCGATCTGCATGCCGGGGTTGGCGGCCTTGATCGGCCTGAGCTGGGACAGGTTGCCGTAGAGCTTGTTGTCGGCGTTCTCGCGCACCGCGCACGTGTTGAACACCACGACATCGGCCTGCTCGCCGCTCGGTGAGGCGACGTACCCGGCCGTCTCGAGCATGCCGGTGAGGCGCTCGGAGTCGTGGACGTTCATCTGGCAGCCGTAGGTCCGGACCTCGTAGGTGCGGGCTGCGGTCTCAGGTGTGGCAGTCATAGCCGGACCAGGGTACGGCGCAGGCTGGGTTGGAGGCTCATCACCGCATCAGCCGGGTCCCACGGTGCACCCCGCCGAGAGCCCATCCGCTCAGGTCGGCAGGATCGACATCGGGCTGCGCCAGATCCGTACGGGCGGTTCACTGCGGATCGACGACGGCGGCGCCGGTGGCCGAGACCCGGGTGGTGCTCGGAGCTCCGGGCACCGTGAGCGGGAAGTCGACCGGAGCGCTCACCGTGACAACTACCCGGTCGGTACGGACCATCACGTCGAAGCGCAGGCCGTCGAAGTCGCGGTAGGCGCCGACGGCGGTGAGGTAAGCGTGCACCCCTGCCCGGGCGCGCTCACGGGTGAGGACGAGCGACGTGTCATCCAGGCCGCCCGTGTACACCTCCGCACCCTGGGCGCCCGCGTCGGCGCCGGAGAGTGCCGCGCCGTCGGCGAGGGTGTCGAGGCCCTGGCGCTGCAGGAACGCAGCCGAGGCGTCGACGACGAACGCGACCGTCATCGCCAGCAGCAGGGCGAAGCCGATGATGAGCGGCGCGGCAGTGCCTCGCTCCCCTCGCGTCCGCGTCGCCGGCTCAGGCATCCGGACTCACCTCGAGGTACCGTCCGATCGGGACCGTGTGCGAGGAGTCGAGCCGCACCGACGGCTCGTCGCCACCGAGGAAGTCAGGCATCAGCGGAAGCACCACCCGCGACGTGACCCGCACGGTGATCACCGAGGTACCGCTGTGGCAGTTGCCCGGGTAGGGCGTGCAGCCCACCTCCACCCGAATGGGCACCCCGTCGAGCCCTTGGTCGTCGAGAGCCTGGCGCGCCGCGGCAGTGGCAGCGCGCTGCCCGGATCCGTCATCGGGCGCCAGCGCGAATGCCCGTCCCGCCGAGCGCGCTGCGGAGGACACCGCGAACGCGCCGCCCTGCACCTCGAAGACCGCGACCACGATCCACAGCAGCGGCAGCAGGAGCAAGATCCCCAACCACACCAGCTCGACGAAGGCGCTCCCGCGCTCGTCGCGTCGGCGCTCCACGACCCTCATGGCAGCTCAGCCACGGCATGACCCTCGACGATCAGGTCCACACCGGGTCCGCTCAGCCCCAAGGCCGGCACTCGGGCGCTGACGATGACCTCGACGGTCGGTAAGCCACCGATGATGACCCGCCGTACGTCGACGTCCTGGGCGAAGTCGCTCGAGGTGCCAGCCTCGATCTGCCTCCGGGTGCGCGCCACCGCGGCGCTCGACGTCCCGCCTTGGGTCGCGGCGTATCGGGCTCCCTCGGACGCCGCAGCAGCCAAGGTGTTGCGGACGTGCATCACCAGGGCCACTTGGATGATGCCGAGCACCAGCGGCACGAGCACCATGATGACCAGGACGACGTCGACGACCGCGGCCCCGCGCTGGCTGGCCGACCGAGCGCACACGACTACTTCACCGAGTTGAGCGAGGACCTCAGCATCTCGGTCAGCTGATCCTTGGCCACGATCGTGATCGCGGTGATGAGGCCGACCGACATCAGGGTGACCAGGACCCACCCAGGCACGTCCCCCCGATCGTCGCGGTGACGCTCGTTTGATGAGCGCACGAGCGCCAGGTGCAGTCGCACGAGCAGAGCCAGAGCGATTCCCATGATGTTCCTTTCCGAGATGGTCAAGCGATGTGCAGGATCAGGGCGCAGTCAATGAGAGGCCGAGAAGGCCAGGCCAGAAGGCGAAGAGCACGGTGACCGGAAGGATCAAGAACACCACCGGCACCATCATCACGACCTCGCGCCGAGCGGCGAGCTCGATGAGGTCGCGGCGTCCGGCTTCGCGCACGTCGGCAGCTTGCGCGTGGAGCACCTCCGCGAGGGGGGTGCCGCGCTCCGTCGCGATGGCGATCCCCTGGGCGAAGCGCGACACCAAAGGCAGTCCGGTGGTGCCTGCCAGCTTGTCGAAGGCCGTGGTCAGGGGCTCGCCGGTCCGGATCGCGGCCAGGACGCGGCCCAGGTCTCCCGACAGCTCGCCGCCACTTCGCCGTACGACACGGTCGAGCGCGCTCACCGGCGACTCCCCCGCGGCCACGGCCAGCGCCAGGAGCTCAGCGATCGTCGGGAACTCTTGGAGGATCCGTCGCTCGCGAGCCTTGACTTGGCTGGACAGCCAGTTGTCCCGGGCGACGACGCCGATCGCGAAGGCCATGGCACACAGCAACAGCGAAGCCCACGGGTTCGTCGGTCCCGACAGCGCTCGCAGCGCACCGACCACGGCTGTGGCCGCGAAGGCGACGAGTCCCCAGACGACCTGCTCGATCCGGAACTCGTGCACTGAAGGATCGAGCCCGGCTCGCTCCAGCCGGCGCCGCACCGATGTCGCCCCACCCAGCAGCCGCTCGACTCCCTCGGCGCCGGCGCGCAAGGCCGGCCCGAAGACTCCGACAGCGGCGCCCGTCGTCGCCGCCGGCGTGCGCCGTCCGGTGCTCATCCGATCTTCGAGACGCGGGACGTCGCGCACGTAGGGCAGCACTCGCACCGACAGCTGGGGTTGGCGGATCACCGACAACCGCTGACCGATCAGCAGGAGCCCGAGGCCAGTGGTCAGGCCTACGAGCGCGCCCCACATCACGACAGGATCCGCCGCTCGGAGGGCAGGCGACCGATGCGCATCATCAGCCGGTACGCCGCCACGCACAGGACCGCTCCGACGACCAGCACCACCATTCCGGCCGACGAACGGTAGCGCCCGATGACTTCCGGCTGCGACGACATCGCGAGCAGCACCAGCCACGGAGCGGCCACCGCCAGCCGCGCACCGTTGACGGCCCATGCTTGCCGCGCCTCGAGCTCGGAGCGGGTGCGCTGATCGTCACGCAAGTAGCCGGACAAGTGGCGCAGCAGCCGACCCAGCTCGCCACCGCCGACCTCGCGCGCGATACGCAGTCCCTCGACCACCCGATCACCGACCGGGTCGGACAAGGTGAGCTTCAGTCGGCCGAGACTGTCGGAGAACCTCCCGGTCACTTGGTAGTCGAGTGCGAAGCTCGCGAAGGGACCGCGCAGCGCCTGCGGCCCGCGGGTCGCCAACCCGGCAAGGGCGTCGGGCAACGACAGTCCGGCACGCACGGCCGAGGCGAGGTTGTCGATCGCCTCCGGCCACACCTCGGCGAACTCCCGCTGACGACGACGCGCCCGTCCGCTCAGGATGGCGATCGGCAGGTAGCCACTCATCGCCGCGAAGACCACCGCTACCGGAGTGGTGGCGGTGACGAGGTGCACGACCACCCCCACCACGAGTCCCGCCAGCGCGCACAGCGCGACCAACCCCGCTACCGAGACCTCGGCATTCCCGGCGCCGGCGAGAAGCCGCGCCAGACGGCCCGGCGACCGAGGTGCCGGGGGCCCTGGGTTCCGCGGAAGCGCGCAGGCAGACCAGATCAGGAGCAGGCCGACGCCGACTCCGAGACCGACCACGGCCCCCACCTGGCTACCTCCCCTCGTTCAGCAACCGGTGCACGTCGACACCGATCCGCTCATAGCGCTCGATTCGCGGTGGCATCCCAGAGATCCGGCGCAGCTCGCCCTCGTGCCGTCCGAAGATCGGTTCGGCTTCGATGATGTCGTTCTCCACCCTCCCCGGGACCCCAACGATCTCGTTGACCCGACGTACTCCGTGCTGGTCCAGGCCCAGGTGCACCACCAGGTCGACCGAAGCGGCCACCGTCGGCACCACGAACCGGGCCGAGATGTTCTCCCCCGCCAGCAGCGGCAGGGTGCACATCTTCACCAGGGCCTCGCGCGCCGAGTTGGCGTGCAATGTGCACATCCCGGGCAGACCGGCGTTGAGAGCCAGGAGCAGGTCGAGACATTCCTCGGCGCGCACCTCGCCAACGATGATTCGCGACGGGCGCATCCGTAACGATTCCTTGACGAGGTGCCGCAGCTGGATCGCCCCATTTCCCTCCAGCCCGGACTGCCTGGTCTGCATCGCGACCCAATCCGGGTGATCGAAGCGCAGCTCGAAGATCTCTTCAGCGCTCACCACACGCTCGCCGCCGGGGATCGCGGCCGCCAGACAGTTCAGCATCG
>JBAVCA010000272.1:0-4013 GCA_049586475.1 Nocardioides sp. | reverse complement strand
CGGCCGGACCAGCCGGGTGCGCCGGAACCCGTCCAGGCCACGGCTAGGGTGGCCCCGTTCGCTTCTGCTGAGAGAGGACCCGTCATGCCAGAGTCGGCCCCGGTCGCCAGTCGACCCGCAGGACGAGCTGACGTCGAGCTACGGCTGCCGGCCGACAGCGCCTACGCCGCGGTGCTTCGTACGACGACTGCCGGGCTGGCCGCCCGCCTCGACTTCACCATCGACGACATCGAGGACCTGCGGATCGCGATCGGCGAGGCCAACGCGATGGTGCTCGAGCACGCCGCCGCAGGGAGCGACCTGGTGTGCACCTTCCACCTTGACCCGGGCCAGCTGGTCGTGGCGGTCACCGTGTCGACACTGACACCGCCGGAGCCTGACCTCGACAGCTTTGCCTGGCAGGTGCTCTCGACCCTGGCCTCGACGGCCCGCGTCGAGTCCAGCGACGACGAGCTGACCATCTCGATGACCATGACGTCCTCGGCTCATGCCGTGTCCGGCGACAACGACTGACATGGACTCGGCCGTCCACCCAGGGGACCCGATCCTCGATGCTCGTGCGCTGCGGCTCGATGAAACCCGACGGCGCAGCGCCGAGCTGTTCGCCGAGATGCGCCGCGCGGATGCCTCCGCGGCGGCGCACGACGGTTGTCGTGACGCCTTGGTGGAGCTCCACCTGCCGCTGGTCGAGCACTGCGCTCGCCGGTTCCGCAACCGCGGCGAGCCGTTCGAGGACCTCGTTCAGGTCGGGACGATCGGTCTGATCAAGTCCGTCGACCGGTTCGACACCGAGCGCGGCGTGGAGTTCTCCACCTATGCGACCCCGACGATCATCGGCGAGATCAAACGGCACTTTCGCGACAAAGGCTGGGCGATCAGGGTTCCGAGGAGGCTCCAAGAGCTCCGGATGCAGATCGGATCCGCCACGGCTGAGCTCAGTCAGAGCCTCGGTCGCTCACCCACGCCACGCGAGCTGGCCGAGGCGATCGGGTGCACGGTTGAGGAGATCGTCGAGGGCGTCGAGTCCAGCAACGCCTACTCGACCCTCTCCCTGGATGCGACGGACGACTCCGACGATGGGCCGTCGAGCATGCTCGACGCCATCGGGATCGATGACGCAGGACTGGAGCACGTCGAGATCCGGGAGTCGATCAAGCCTCTGCTCGAGCAGCTGGATCCGCGCGAGAAACGGATCCTCCTGCTGCGGTTCTTCAAGAACATGACGCAGTCCCAGATCGCGGAGGAGATCGGTGTGTCGCAGATGCATGTCTCCCGCTTGCTCACGCGCACCCTCGAGCAGCTGCGCCTGTCACTGGAAGAGCAGAATTGAGGCTCAGCGGCCTTCTGGCTCCTCAGCCGGAGGCATCAGTGCTTCGAGGCTGGCTGGGCTGAGCATTCCGGCCAGGGCCACGAGCGCGGCCAGCGCCAGGGCGATGGCGAGCAGCGGGGTGTCGCGGATGTTCCAGGCAATACCGAGCTGGAGGAGCTGGCTGATCAGCACCGGCCCACGGGCCCAGCCCCAACGGCGAGTCAGCGCCAGGGCGCACAACAACAGTCCCGCGCCGTACAGGGCGAAGAAGACGGCCGTGGAGACTGCCACTGCGACCCGGTCCTCCACGACGTTGAAGATCTCGACCACCGCCAGGGCAATCAGCACCACACCCTGGACTGCGACGAGCGAGGCGGCTACGGTCAGAGGCGGCGGATTCACCGCGTGGGGTTCAGCGCGAGGATCAGCCATTGCCTCACCCTAGAGCCCCCCCGATTGATCGTGCCCCACACCTCCTACTCGTCGTCGGCCTTTTCCTGGGGTTTGTGACCCACAAGACCCTCGATACCCTTGATAGTCGCCCGCATTGTTGCGAGAGTGATGACGCGCTCGTGAAAACCTTCACACACAGTTTTTCACACGGGTATACAGGCGCGCCCGCAGGCCTGAGCATCCCTGCCTGCACAAACCACAGACAAGGATCCACCAGCCATGGATTGGCGACACCTCTCCGCGTGCCTCGACGAGGACCCGGAGCTGTTCTTCCCGATCGGCAACACCGGCCCGGCCATCCTCCAGATCGAGGAGGCCAAGCAGGTCTGCCGGCGCTGCGACGTGCGCGAGCAATGCCTCGCCTGGGCCCTCGAGGCCGGCCAGGACCACGGAGTGTGGGGCGGTCTCGGCGAGGACGAGCGTCGCGCCCTCAAGCGCCGCAACTCCCGTTCGCGGGTCCGCACGATCGCCTGACGAGAGAGCGAGGCTCACGGCGTCGGGATGTCGATCGAGACCCGGGTCCCTCCCTGGCTCCGCACGCTCAGCGTCAGCTGACCGCCGAGCTCGGACTCGACAAGCGTGCGCACGATCGACAGCACGAGGTTGATCGAGGAGTCCAGCGAGAAGCCCTCGGGCAGCCCCCGGCCGTCGTCCTCGATGCACAGGTGCATGCGCCCGACGGACTGGTCGACCCTGATCACGATCTCCCCGACCGCCTCATCGTCCTCGGAGCCTGACGGCGCGTACCCGTGCTCGACGGCGTTCTGGAGCAGCTCGGTGAGAACCATCGCCAGGGTGTTGGCCGACTCCGAGGCGAGGACTCCGAACGAGCCGTCGCGCCGGGTCCGTACCCGGCCCGTCATCGCGCTCACCTCGGTCACCATCCCCCCCAACCGGTCGGCGATCTCGTCGAACTGCACGGTCTCGCCCACCGCCAGGCTGAGCGTCTCGTGCACGATCGCAATGGAACCGACTCGTCGGACAGCCTCCTCGAGTGCGGCCTTGGCCTGCTCGCTGTCGACGCGGCGTGCCTGGAGGCGGAGCAGTGCCGCGACGGTCTGAAGGTTGTTCTTGACCCGGTGGTGGATCTCGCGGATCGTCGCGTCCTTGGTGACCAGCTCGCGGTCGCGCCGTCGTAGGTCGCTCACGTCACGCACCAGGATCAGGCCCCCGATGTGGGTCGACTCGGTGCGCAGCGGGATCGACCGCACGATCAGCGCGACGTCGTCGGTGCCGATCTCGACGTCGCGATAGGCCCGGCCGCCCAGCACGGCGCTGAGGGTCTCCTCGTCCGGGCGTCGCCTCGGGGCGATCAGGTCACGCACGAGGTCGGGCAGGAGCAGCCCGGCCAGGTCCCCGGAGAGACCCAGGCGCCGGTAGACCGACTGCGCGTTGGGGCTGGCGTAGACCACGCGGCCCTGAGGGTCCACCCGCAGGAAGCCGTCGCCCACCCTCGGAGAGTCGGCATGGTCGCTGCGCTGCACGGCCCCCGGGAAGTCACCGGTCGCAATCATCTGCGTGAGGTCGGCTGCCGTCTGCAAGTAGGACAGCTCCAGGCGGCTGGGGGTGCGCACACCGAGCAGGTTGGTGTGTCGTCCGATCACCGCGATCACCCGACCGTCACGCACCACCGGAATCGCCTCGACCCGCACGGGCACTTCGTCACGCCACTCCGGATCGCCGTCGCGGACGACCCTGCTCTCGGCGAAGGCAGCGTCGAGCAGTGGACGTCGACCGTGCTCGACGTAGGTGCCGACCACGTCGTCGACGTAGGCGGTAGGCCCGGTGGTCGGCCGCATCTGACCTACGGCCCAGAAACCATCTCCGCGGCGGTCCTCGAGCCACAGCACGAGGTCGGCGAAGGACAGGTCGGCGATGATCTGCCAGTCCGCTTGCAGCAGCTGGAGCCAGGCGACGTCAGCGCCGCCCAGATCGGTGTGCCTACGCACCAGCTCAGTGAAGGAAGGCACGGGCCCACCCTAGAGGTCAAACCCGATGCTTTGGCAGAATGAGCTGGTGACTCGGGTGAACTGGCGTGCTGTGCTGGACGACGACTTCCAGGTGCCGACGAGTGCTCCGCTGGGAGACTTGACCGGCGAGCTCACCGAGCTGTTGGGCGCCACTGACCCGACCGTGCGTGACCGCCTCGCCTACCCGACCCTGGCCACCTGGGTCGAACGCGGCGTCTACGACGATCTCCTCCCCGCCCTCGGTGACGGCATGGCAGCCGGGCTCCGGGTCGGCCTGGGCG
>JBAVCA010000271.1:0-8320 GCA_049586475.1 Nocardioides sp. | reverse complement strand
CGGCCGGACGGCGGCGATGCCGGCGTCCTGGGCGGCCAGTACCAGCTCGTAGAGCTCGCGCTGCACGGGTGTGTAGGTGCCGTCGACCGGCAGGGTGCGGGTGACGTCAGCGGTGTAGAGATCACGCCCCTCCACCCCCATGTCCAGGAGGACGAGCGTGCCCGGGGTGATCGGACCGTCATTGTCGATCCAGTGCAGCGTCGTGGCGTGCGAGCCGCCGCCGACGATCGAGTCGTAGCCGATGTCATTGCCCATCGCGCGGGCGCGGCGGAAGAAGGTGCCCTCGATCCACCGCTCGCCGAACTCCAGGACCCGGTCCCACTCGGCAACGGAGTCCTCGAACCCGAGGGTGGTGATGTCGCAGGCCTCCTTGAGCTGGGCGATCTCCCAGTCGTCCTTGATCAGACGCATCTCGGAGATGACTCTGGCGAAGTCGTCGTCGAGCGCTCCGTCGGCAGGCAGCAGTCGGTCGACGGCGTCGGAGACCCTGCGGTGGACGCGGGTCTTGCCCGAGCCGGTCAGGGCGTCCGGCAGGTGGTCGATGTGGCGGACCTGGATCCCCAGCGTCGCGGACAGCTCGCCCAGCGAGGGACGCTTGCCGACCCACAGCTCGCCGTACTGCCGGTCGCGGAAGAACTCGTCGGTCTCGCGTCCCGAGCGCGGTCGGGCGTAGAGCACCGACTCGCCATCCTCGATGACGAGCACTGCGTCGCTGGTCTGGTTGCCGGTGAAGTAGACGTGGGCGGTATCGGCCCGAAAGCGATAGTCGGTGTCGTAGGAGCGCACCTTGTAGCCCCCACCCGGCAGCACGAGTCGCTCGCCGGGGAACATCGAGGCGAGTCGCTCACGCCTCGCGGCGGTCCGGCCGGCGCCGGTGAACGACGGGAGTTCCCGCTCGGCGTCCTTCCAGCCGGTCCGCATGAAGGCCGAGTAGGCCCCGGGAACAGCGGGATCGTGCGTCTCGGTGGCCAGCTCGGAGGAGTTGTCTTCGCTCATCCGATCACTGTAACTGGGGCAGTGCGCGGGGTCGTCTGCCTCAGGACGCCTCGGCCGATAGGCTCCACCTCATGCCCGAGCGTCGTTCCGAGAGTGTCACCTTCACGGTCGTCGTGACCGTGCTGGTCGCCCTTGGGGCGATGATGATGCTGGCGGTCTTGGCGCTGGTCGGCGCACCGAGGGTGACCCTCGTGGCCGCAGTCCTCGCGGCACTGCCCGTGGCGCCGCTCGTGGCGTGCTTCCTGTGGCTCGATCGTTACGAGCCCGAGCCCAAGCGCCTGCTTGCCTACGGGATTGCGTGGGGAGCCTTCGTGGCGACTGCCGCGGCTTTGGTCCTCGGTGGGATCGGCGGTGTCTTCGTCGCGGTCGACGGTGAGGTATCGCTGGCGGTGGTGGCCCCGGTGACCGAAGAGGCAGCCAAGGGACTGTTCCTCCTGCTGCTGCTCTGGTGGCGTCGCGCCGAGCTCGACGGGATCCTCGACGGGATCGTCTACGCCGGCATGGTGGGCATCGGCTTCGCCTTCACCGAGAACGTCCTCTACCTCGCTGCCGCCTACAACGGGACCGACGCGATGGGTCCCGGTGGTGTCTCCGGGGTTACCGCGACCTTCGTGCTGCGCTGCTTGGTCAGCCCCTTCGCCCACCCGCTCTTCACCGCCTTCATCGGCATCGGTGTCGGGATCGCGGTCGCCTCCAGGCGGCGCAGCGTCCGGGTCGCCGCCCCGCTGGGCGGTTTCGGCTTGGCAGTGCTCACCCACGGGATCTGGAACGCCTCGACCATCTTCGGGACCACGGGATTCGCCGGGGTCTACGTCGTGATGATGATGCCCGCCCTCGCTGCCATGGTCGCGCTCGCGGTCTGGTCGCGACGTAGCGAGGCGACCGTGCTGCGAGCCGCGCTCGACGACGCGGCTCGTCGCAACCTGGTCCCCGCCACGGACATCGGCTGGGTGGTCGACCTGCGCGCCCGCCGCGCGGCGCGCGCCTACGCAGCCGAGCAGGGCGGACGTGAAGCAGCGCGCGCCATGGCCACCTATCAACAGGCCGCGATCGAGCTCGGCTACCTGCACCACCGTCTCCTGCGCGGCACCCCGCCCGTCGACTGGCGCGAGCGTGGCGCTGAGCACGTCGAGCGGATCCGCGCTGTCCGCCCCCACATCGCCTTTCCCGGACAGGTCGTGCCCACACCATGAACGCCTCAGGCAACGCTCCTCATACCCCGGGCCACTCGTCGGGCCGGCTCGCAGGCGAGCACTCGACCACGAGCGACAGCAAGATGATCACCGCGATCGTGGGTCTGCACCAGTCCCTGTCCACGGCGACGTTGCCTTTCGACCTGCCTGGGGTCGAGGAGGTGCGCGCCGCCCGCGTGGAGATGGTCGACCAGCTCGAGGACTACGTGATCCCGCGGCTGATGACGCTGGAAGCGCCGCTGCTCGTCGTCGTCGGCGGCTCGACGGGCGCGGGGAAGTCGACCCTGGTCAACTCGCTGGTGGGTCACCGGGTCACCACCCCCGGCGTGTTGCGGCCCACCACGCGTTCACCGGTCCTGGTTCACCACCCCGACGACGCCCAGTGGTTCGGACAGGATCGTCTGCTGCCCGACCTGGTTCGTGTGCACCACGTCACCGACAACCCCGACTCGCTGCAGCTCGTGGCAACCGACGCGATACCGAGTGGGCTTGCCATTCTGGACGCCCCCGACGTGGACTCGGTGGAGGAACGCAACCGCCTGCTGGCCGCGCAGCTTCTTGCAGCCGCAGACCTCTGGCTCTTCGTGACCTCGGCAGCGCGGTACGCCGACCAGGTGCCGTGGGGGTACCTCAAGCAGGCGGCCGAGCGGTCCACGGCCGTGGCGATCGTGCTCGACCGAACCCCTGACGAGGCCGTCCAGACGGTTGCCACGCACCTGGCCAGGATGCTCGCCAGCCGCGGGCTCAAGGACTCCCCGCTGTTCACCGTCGCGGAGGGCACGGTCGACGCCGAGGGACTGCTGCCGAGCCAGCACGTCGCCGACATCAAGGAGTGGCTGGACTCCCTGGCCGCCGATGGCGACGCTCGCGGTGCCGTGATCCGCCAGACGCTGGACGGCGCGGTGCGCACCGTCACCCGTCGCACCTATCCGGTGGCCGACGCTGTCCTGGAGCAGACGGCCATCGCGCTGAGCCTGAAGGCTGACGTCGACCAGGCCTACGACGACGCTGTCGCCGCTGTCACCAGTGCCTGCGCCGACGGCACCCTGTTGCGCGGTGAGGTGCTGGCACGGTGGCAGGAGTTCGTCGGGACCGGCGAGCTGCTGCGCTCCTTGGAGACGCGAGTGGGCGGCTTGCGCGACCGCCTGGTCAACACGATCAAGGGCAAGCCCCAGCAGGCCGAGCGGGTGACGGTCGCGGTCGAGTCCGGTCTGGAGACGCTGGTCCTCGAGCACGCGGAGGCCGCCGCCGAGCGCACCCATGCCCTGTGGAGCCAGCAGGCCGCCGGTGCAGGGCTGCTCGCCACGGCTCCGGCCGACCTCGCTCGCGCGTCGCGGGACCTGCGTCGACGAAGCGAGCGGATGGTGCGCGACTGGCAGCTCGACGTGCTCGACATGGTGCGTACCGAAGGCGCCGACAAGCGCAGCACCGCACGATTCCTGGCCTTCGGGGTCAACGGGTTGTCGGTGGCCCTGATGGTCGTGGTGTTCTCCCACACCGCCGGCCTCTCCGGCGCCGAGGCCGGCGTGGCCTCAGGCTCGGCGGTGCTGGGTCAGAAGCTGCTCGAGGCCGTCTTCGGCGACCAGGCGGTGCGCACCCTGGCCGAGCGGGCCCGCCAGTCGCTCGAGCAACGGGTCGCGGTGCTCCTCCGCGACGAGCGGACCCGCTACGTCTCGCTGGTCGACGCGGTGACCGTCCGGCCCGACAGCGCCGACAAGCTGCGCGCGGCGGCCCGCCGTGTCGATGACCTGCGCTACCAAGCATCCGCCCGGGTCGCGGATGTCCCCCCGGGAGACTCGCTGTGACCTCATTGCTCGAAGGCGCTCGCAACCTCGTGACGCGTGGCACCGACCTCGGCGCGCGTATCGACGGCCTGGACGCAGCCGTGGCCGCCGGTCGCGGCCGGCTCGACGACGCCCTGCTCGACGAGGTCGCCGCGATCGCCGAACGCGGGGCCGGTCGGCTTCGGCTCTCCGCCCAGCACACCGTGGTGGCGATCGCTGGTGCGACCGGTTCGGGCAAGTCCTCGACGTACAACGCGCTCACCGGCCTGGAGCTCTCCTCCACGGGGGTACGGCGGCCCACCACCTCCTGGGCCAGCGCCTGCGTGTGGGGGAGCGAAGGCGCCGAGGACCTGCTGGCCTGGCTCGGCATCCCGGCGCGTCACCAGTCGATGCGCGACTCGATGCTCGACCTGGCTCGCGAGGACCGGGCGCTCGAAGGAGTAGTGCTGTTGGACCTGCCCGACCACGACTCCACCGAGGTCGCCCACCACCTCGAGGTCGACCGGCTCGTCCAGCTCGCCGACCTCCTCGTGTGGGTCCTCGATCCGCAGAAGTACGCCGACGCCGCAGTCCACGACCGCTACCTCGCTCCGTTGAGCTCGCATGCGGGGGTCATGGTCGTGGTGCTCAACCACATCGACACCGTCCCGGAAGACCGTCGTCAGTCGATGATCGACGACGTCCGCCGGTTGCTCGACCTGGACGGGCTGCGCGAGGTGCCGGTCTTCGCCGTCAGCGCTCGTCACGGCATCGGGATCGACGACCTGCGTTCGGAGATCGCTGCGCGGGCCTCGGCCAAGAAGCTCACCCGCGAGCGGATCGAGGCTGACCTGCGCTCGGCAGCCGGACGTCTCGCAGAGGCCTCGGGCTCGGGCAAGGCGCGTACCCTGCGTCCGGCGCGGATCCGCGACCTCGAGGAGGCGTTCGCCGACTCCGCCGGGGTGCCGGTCGTGGTCGAGGCCGTCGAACGCTCGACCCGGTTGAAAGCGGGCCGGGCGACGACCTGGCCCCTGCTCTCGATCTTCTCGCGACTGCGTCCCGACCCGTTGAAGAGGCTCGGCCTCGACCTGGGTGACGCCGGAGCAGCTCTGCGAGGCTCGTCGCGTTCCTCGCTGCCGGCCACCACGCCGGTCCAGCGGGCACGGATCGACTCCGAGGTCCGGGCGTTGGCCGACGACGCCTCCAGTGGGCTCGGCTCTCCCTGGGTGCAATCGGTGCGTCGCGCCTCCGTGGCCCGTCTGCCAGAGCTGAGCGACCGTCTCGACTCCGCCATGGCCCGCACTGATCTCGGTGCCTCCACCCTGCCGGTCTGGGCGAGCGTGGTCCGGGTGCTGCAGTGGTTGCTGATCATCACGGCCGTCGTGGGCGGTGCCTGGACCGCGCTGCTGGTCGTTGGAGGATCGCTCCCCGAGCAGCAGTACCAGGTCGCCGGCATGCCACTGCCGTTGCTCATGCTGGTTGCAGGGGTAGGTGCCGGGATCCTGTTGGCACTGGTGTGCCGAGGCCTTGTCGCGGCCACCGCTCGCACCAGAGCCGCGAGTGCTGATCGGACCCTGCGGGAGCAGGTGCACGCCGTCGCGACCGAGCTCGTCATCGATCCGGTCGGAGCCGAGCTGGCGGCCTACTCCGAGATGCAGAGCGCCTTGAGGGCCGCGCTGAAGTAGGTGCTCCCGCCAGGCGCCGTGCTCACCGCGAGCGACCTTTCCGCCGCGGCCGGTCACACCCCCGGCCACCGAGGGCCGGGCGCGGTAACTAGGCTCGCCTCATGGCGGAATATGTCTTCACCCTGCGCAATGTCCGCAAGGCCCACGGCGACAAGGTCGTGCTCGACAACGTGACGTTGTCGTTCCTGCACGGCGCCAAGATCGGCATCGTCGGCCCCAACGGCACCGGCAAGTCGTCGCTGCTCAAGATCATGGCTGGGCTCGATCACGCCAACAACGGCGACGCGATCCTCGACCCCGGAGCCACCGTCGGCATGCTTCAGCAGGAGCCGCCGCTGACCGAGGGCAAGACGGTCCTGGAGAACGTCGAAGAGGCAGTCGCGGAGACCAAGGCCAAGATGGCCCGCCTCGATGAGCTCTACATGCTGATGGGCGACCCGGACGCCGACGCCGACAAGGTGGCCGCGGAGGCCGGGGATCTGCAGTCGGAGCTCGATGCGGCCAACGTGTGGGACCTCGACAGCCGCCTCGACCAAGCCATGGATGCGCTCCGCTGCCCGCCGCCGGACACGATCGTCGACAACCTCTCCGGTGGAGAGCGTCGCCGGGTGGCGCTCTGCAAGCTGTTGCTCCAGCAACCCTCCCTCCTGCTGCTCGACGAGCCCACCAACCACCTCGACGCCGAGTCGGTCCAGTGGCTCGAGGGGCACCTCAAGTCGTATCCCGGTGCCGTCCTGGCCATCACCCACGACCGGTACTTCCTCGACAACGTGGCCGAGTGGATCCTCGAGCTGGACCGAGGTGCGACCCACCCCTACGAGGGCAACTACTCCACCTACCTGGAGACGAAGAAGGACCGCCTCAAGATCGAGGGGCAGAAGGACGTCAAGCGCGCCAAGATGCTCGAGAAGGAGCTGGAGTGGGTTCGCTCCAACGCCAAGGCGCGACAGACGAAGAGCAGGTCGCGGCTTGCCCGCTACGAGGAGATGGCCAACGAGGCCGATCGGATGCGCAAGATCGACACCTCCGAGATCAACATCCCCGCAGGCCCTCGTCTCGGCGACGTCGTCCTCGAGGCCGAGAACCTCACGAAGGGCTTCGACGGTCGCGTCCTCATCGACGACCTCGACTTCTCGCTGCCGCGAGCCGGCATCGTCGGCGTGATCGGGCCCAACGGTGTCGGCAAGACCACGCTGTTCCGGATGATCACCGGCGAGGAGCAGCCCGACGAGGGCTCCTTGCAGGTCGGGCAGACGGTCAAGCTCAGCTACGTCGACCAGAGCCGTGGTGGCCTCGACCCCCAGAAGAACGTCTGGGAAGTCGTCTCCGACGGACTCGACTTCATCAAGGTCGCCAACTTCGAGATGAACTCGCGCGCCTACGTCGCCAGCTTCGGCTTCAAGGGCCCCGACCAGCAGAAGAAGGCCGGGGTGCTCTCCGGTGGTGAGCGCAACCGTCTCAACTTGGCGCTCACCCTCAAGATGGGCGGCAACTTGCTGTTGCTCGACGAGCCCACGAACGACCTGGACGTCGAGACCCTCTCCTCCCTCGAGGACGCGCTGCTCGACTACCCCGGCTGCGCCGTGGTGACCTCGCACGACCGGTGGTTCCTTGACCGGGTCGCGACCCACATCCTTGCCTGGGAGGGTGAGGACGACCAGCCGGGTAAGTGGTTCTGGTTCGAGGGAAACTTCGCCTCCTACGAGGAGAACAAGATCGAACGCCTCGGTGCCGAAGCAGCGCGACCGCACCGGGTCACCCACCGCCGTCTGACCCGCGACTGACCGCGGTCACGCAAGGAGTCGCCCCGTGGCCCGCAAGCCCAAGCTCTTGGCCGACCGGGACCTGCCGGCTGGCTTCGTCTATCCGCACGACTTCCTGGCAGCCGTCGGTCAGCACGACCTCGGCGCTTGGGAGTGGCTGCAGGGTTACCGGCTACGCGGCGCCGCGCAGCGGTTGTGGGAGAACCACACCCGTTCCCTGGTCCCGTTCGCCCTCCGCACGGGGACCGAGTTCATGGTCTGCTTCCACGCCGATCGTCCGGTGGAGGGTGGGGGCTACGAGGTGATGACCCTCGACTCCGGTGACGAGCGCGCTGAGCCGGTGCAGCACACGCCCGACTTCCGCTCCTGGTGGGAAGGCGCGCAGGCCGAGCGCCGACCCCAGGCGCCGCCTCCGCCGGTGTCTACCGAGGCCGGGGGAGAGCCGGTCCCGGACCTCGCGGCAACGGGGCACGAGGAGCCCGAGGACCGCACCGGGCAGGCGCTTGGCTGGATCCCTCCGACGACCGGGTCGTGCGGGTGCGTGCACCATCTCGATGCCTTTGCCGCCGAGGTGGTGCCGTACGGAAAATCGGCCCCCCAGGGGCTTCCGGCGCGCCGGGTGGCCGATCTCGTCATGGAGCACGACCTCGCCGCCGAGCCTGCGTATCCCGGCCCCGAGCTGTCGTGGCGAAACCGACCGGTGGGTCCCTTCCACTGGCAGGTCTTCGTCGGTCAGCCCGCGCGGCTGCACCTCGACGAGGACGGCCGGGTGCCGCTGGAGACCTGGCTGATGGGCAACCCCGGGGTAGACCTGGCCGTCTGGCCCGAGAAGGGCGACCTTTTGCTGGCGGCCCCTCACCTGTGTCGCGACGGGGTGCTCACCGTGGTAGCCAGGGCGTTGCTGGACGATCGGGTACGCC